>CBETWD010000107.1:0-7963 GCA_965539945.1 uncultured bacterium | reverse complement strand
AGGCATTTGCTGTGCTCCTTCCAGTAAGGACAGTAGGTGTTATGGGAGATGAGCGTACCTATGATAACGTAGTGGCAATAAGGGTTGTAGACAGCCTGGACGCCATGACCGCGGACTGGACAAGACTCCCAACGGACCTGCTTGCAAAAATCTCAAACAGGATTATCAACGAAGTGCGTGGGGTAAACCGTGTATGCTACGACATAAGCTCAAAACCCCCCGCCACGATTGAGTGGGAATGAGGGGAATTTGGTGATTTAGTGATTGGGTGATTTAGTGATTGAATGAAACAATTTAGTGATTTGGTGATTTAGTGATTGAATGAAACAATTTAGTGATTTAGTGATTTAGTGATTGAATGAAACAATTTAGTGATTTGGTGATTTAGTGATTTGGTGATTTGTAATGGAGAAAGCTGAGGAGCTACGGCGGAGGTCTAAACAGTTTGCCCTGCGAGTTATCCGTATGTTCAAATTTCTTCCCAGAACAGAGGAAGCAAAAATACTTGGAAAACAGGTTCTCAGATCAGGTACTTCTACGGCGGCAAATTACCGGGCAGCATGTCGTGCTAGATCAAAAGCGGAATTTGTGTCAAAGATGGGCATAGTGGTGGAGGAAATAGATGAAACTGTTTTCTGGCTTGAACTCCTTGTTGAGTCTGAGATAGTGGAGTACCGGAAAATTCAAGAACTCTTAAAAGAAGCAAATGAACTTCTGGCTATATTTGCCAGTTCAAGGAAGACAGCACGGAGCAGGTAGGACCTATGCAATCACCAAATCACCAAATCACCAAATCACCCAATTCTTTCACACACCTCCACCTCCACACGGAATATAGTCTCCTTGACGGTGCTATCAGGCTGAAGGACCTTTTTCCCAAGGCTGTGAAATATGGCTATAAGGCCGTAGCCATGACAGATCACGGCAACATGTACGGAACACTCAGGTTCTACGAACAAGCCCTAAAACATAACATCAAGCCTATTATCGGGTGTGAGGTCTATGTCGCACCCAAGGGACGTAAGGACAGGAGTGCCCGGAGTTCAAGGGAAGCTGCCTTTCATCTTGTTTTACTGGCGCAAAATAACACTGGATACAAGAATCTCCTGAAACTGGTGAGCATTGCCCAGTTTGAAGGCTTTTTCTACAAGCCGCGGGTGGATCTTGAGCTCCTGGAAGATTTAAATCAGGGTCTTATAGCGCTCTCTGCCTGTCTCCACGGTCAGATTCCGGCTGCTATCCTCTATGGGGACAGGAAAAGGGCAAAGGCCATTGCAGAGACCTATGCAAGCGTATTTGATAACCGTTTTTATCTGGAGATACAGGAAAATGGTATAGCCGAGCAGACAATAGTAAACCAGGGGCTGGTGGATCTTGGTAAAGAAATGGGGCTCCCTGTGGTTGCCACTAATGATTGTCATTACCTGGCCCCTGAGGATGCAAAGGCCCACGATGTCCTGCTGTGCATACAGACTAATAAGACAGTAAATGATACCAACAGGATGCGTTTCTCCACGGACAAGCTCTACTTCACTTCTCCCGAGGAGATGGCCGAGAGATTTAAAGACTATCCTGATGCTGTGGTCATAACGGGTGAGATAGCTGAGAAATGCAATGTAGAGCTGGAACTTGGAAAACGGCACTTTCCCCTCTATCCGATAAAGAAGGGCGAGACCTACAGCGGGCTTTTTGAGGCCGTTGCCAAAAAGGGGCTTAAGGAGCGTTTTCAGGAGGATGAAATCCACGAAGAAGAACAGGCCCAATACAGGGAAAGATTTGAGACAGAGATATCGGTCATAAAGGAAAAGGGTTTTGCTTCCTACTTCCTTATAGTTGCTGATTTTATTAACTGGGCAAAGTCTCAGTCCATACCGGTCGGACCGGGCAGGGGATCTGCTGCAGGCTCCCTGGTGGCTTATGCCATGCGGATTACAGACATCGACCCGGTAAAGTACGGCCTCTTTTTTGAGAGGTTTTTGAATGTTGAGCGTGAATCCCTGCCTGACATAGATATCGATTTCTGCATGAACCGCAGGGATGAGGTAATTCAATATGTTACAGAAAAGTATGGCGGTGAGGATTTTGTAGCCCAGATAATCACATTCGGCCAGATGAAGGCCAAGGCAGTAATCAGAGACGTCGGCAGGGCCCTTGGAATACCTTATCAGGAGGTGGACCGCATAGCCAAGCTGGTCCCTGATCAGCTCAATATTACCCTTGAAAAGGCCCTCAAGCTCGAGCCGAAACTTGATCAACTTGAGAAAAAAGACCCGAAGATAGCAGAACTCCTTACCGTCGCGCGATCCCTTGAAGGTCTTCCACGCCACGCCTCAACTCATGCGGCAGGAGTGGTTATCTCAGACAGACCCATGGTGGAATATCTACCCCTTACCAAAGGTCAACACGGCGAGACTGTCACCCAGTTTGCCATGAAGTATGTGGAAAAGACCGGGCTCATCAAGTTCGACTTTCTCGGGCTGAGAACCCTGACTGTAATAGATACGGCCCTCAAGCTTATCAAAGAGCATCTTGGGACGGATATTAACCTGGCCAAGATTCCCCTGGATGACCCTGAGACCTATGAGCTCCTGTCAAGCGCGAATACCACCGGAGTATTTCAGCTTGAAAGCCCGGGAATGAAGGACCTTTTACAGCGCATGAGGCCCTCCGGCTTCACTGACATAATAGCCCTGGTGGCCCTCCACCGGCCGGGGCCTATGGAAAGCGGCATGGTGGACCAGGCTGTAAAGGCCAAAAACGGAGAGGTTGAAGTAACCTATCTCCTGCCGGAGCTTGAGCCCATTCTCAAGGAGACATATGGGGTCATAGTCTACCAGGAACAGGTAATGAAAATAGCCCAGGTACTGGCAGGGTACAGCCTTGGTGAGGGCGATATCCTGAGAAGGGCCATGGGCAAAAAAGATCATAAGGAAATGGCCGCACAGCGGGACCGCTTTCAATCAGGTGCCATAAAGCATGGCATCCCGGATTTCAAGGCCAAAATCATCTTTGATTTAATGGAGAAGTTTGCAGGATATGGTTTTAACAAGAGCCACTCTGCGGCCTATGCCCTGATAGCCTATCAGACTGCATGGTTAAAAACGCACTATCTGGTGCCCTTTATGGCTTCACTGTTATCCAACGAACTGGGAAATACAGATGGGGTGGTGAAGTTCATAAGCGAGTGCCGGGCTAGAGACATTCAAATTCTCCCACCGGACATCAACCACAGCAAGGTGGAGTTCACAATAGAGGAGGAGAGTATCCGCTTTGGCCTTGCATCCGTAAAAAATGTCGGATCAGGCGCAATAGAGGTCATTGTTCAGGAAAGAGAAGACAATGGCCGGTATTCCAGCTTTGAGGACTTCTGCTCCAGAGTTGATCTCAGGAAAGTTAACAAGCGGATGCTTGAAAGCCTTATAAAGTGCGGGGCCTTTGATTCCCTTGGGCACAGACGTTCGCAATTGATTGACGTTTTGGACGCAGCCCTGGATCTTGGCCAATCCAAAAAACAGGAACGTCTTTCCGGCCAGATGTCTCTTTTTGACTTTATGGCCCAGGCAGCTCCTGAGAAACCACAGGAGTCTGCGCTGATCCTGCCCGATATACCTGAATGGCCTGAACTTGAATGCCTTGCCAATGAAAAAATTTATCTTGGATTCTATATCAGTGGTCATCCCCTGGACCCATACAGGGATGACCTCTCAAGGATGGCCAGTGAACATACAGGCAATGTTTCCGGGATGATTGATGGGAGTCAGATTGGTCTTGCAGGGATAATTCGGACCAAAAAGGAAATCACCACCAAAAAGGGAGATCGAATGGCCTTTTTGACCCTTGAAGACTTACATGGTTCTATTGAAGTGGTCTGTTTCCCGGAGATATACGCAAAGGCAAAAGAATTGATTGATGATGATGTGCCGTTATGGGTTGCAGGGACCCTCAAAAAGGAAGATGATAAGAAAATCAACAAGATACTTGCTAACTCCATAGAACCGCTGGATAAAGCCTGTAAACAAAGAGTAAGAGGATTTCTGATCGAGCTTCAAGGAGACAGGATAGGACCCGCGGTGTTCAAGCCCTTGCAGGATCTGTTCAACAAACACCATGGATCATACCCTGTGAAACTGGCTATTATTCTCAAGGAGAGAGGCCGGGTAATTCTAAGCCTCCCTGAGGAATATAATGTGAGCATAAGTCCTGAGCTTACTGGAAGCATGAATGATTTGTTGGGTTATGCCGGATTAAAGGTAGAATATGAACAAGTGAATAATAATTAGAAAATAGGATTAGAGAATTAAGGGATTAGAGGATTAAAAAACTATAGGTATTTAGGTAATGAATAGCGAAGGAATAAAGATCGTCTGCCAGAATCGTAAGGCCAGATATCTGTATCACATAGAAAGTACTGTGGAGGCAGGCCTTGTCCTTCTTGGGCCGGAGGTCAAGTCCCTGAGGGAAGCAAGGGCCAGCCTCGGCGATGGATATGTGGGCTTCAGGTATGGCGAGGCGTGGCTCCACAACGTGCACATATCCCCATATCCCTATGCAGCCAATAGCGGTAAGCTGGACCCGACAAGGGCCAGGAAGCTCCTTCTCAATCACCGGGAAATCCGGAGGTTGATGGGAAAGATTCAGGAACGTGGATACACCCTGATACCTCTTCGTATTTATTTCAAAGATGGGAAAGCAAAAGTGGAACTTGCCTTGGCCAAGGGTAAGAAATTATATGACAAGCGGGAGACCATGAGGCGAAAGACCCTGGAACGAGAATTCCAAAAGGATTATAAGATACGGTAAGATTACTTGGCCACGTGAGGTTCCTTAAAAAGGTGGCGTTTGATCTTGTTGGTAGAGGTCTTAGGGAGTTCTTCATCCATCAAAGTAAAGGACATTACTCTTTTGAAAGGGGCCAGTGTCTTGTTTGCCATTTTGACTATTTTGGACATGAGCTTGTGTACATCCTGATCGCTCAGGTGTCTTCCCTGAGAGTGTACGCCAATGGACTCGTAGTCCGGAACTATCACTGCACGGACTTCTTCTCCGCTCTCTGTCTTGTAGCCATAGGCCATTGATTCCAGGACATAGGGACTCTGGTTGATCCCGTTCTCTATCTCCTCAGGGTAGATGTTTTTCCCGGCAGGAGTGACAATAATGTTCTTGGCCCTCCCGCAGATGTATAGATAGCCTTTTTCATCCTGATATCCCAGATCCCCGGTCTTCAGCCAGCCGTCTGAATCCAGTACCTCTTGTGTGGCCTCAGGGGCTTTATAATATCCTTTCATTATCATTGGGCCTTTAAATGCAAGCTCCCCAACACCTGTCTCGTCCGGTTCAAGTATCCTGACCTCCACACCGGAAAGTAGTGTGCCTATGCTTTTATCCATAGGTTCATCCACTGTGAAGGTAAGCACGGGACTTGCCTCGGCAAGCCCATAGCCATGGAGCATCTTGATTCCCAGGAACCTGAATTCCCTGGGGATTTTCGGCATAAGCGGTGCGCCCCCGGCCACCAGAAAGCGAAGGGAATCGAGCCCAACCACTTCTCTGACATCTTTAAAGAATGGAGTGCCCACGTTCTTTATGCCCATCTTTTCACACACCTTGACTGCTTTCAGAAGTATGTGAGTTGCCTTTTCTGCAGCAGGTACACTTCTAATGGCCTCCTGGATTTCTTCCAGCATCTTTTGAAATAGAAAAGGGCAACCAAATATCACAGTGGCCCTGCTGGCCTTCAAATCCTCCAATATACTGCGGGACTTTAGACCCCGGGCAAAGGTGATTGTGCAACCGCTGTATATAGGCAGGAGAAAACCCGCAGTACACTCGAACGAGTGGACCATCGGCAGGATTGAGAGGAAGTGTTCCTGCTTAAACTCCATTGCCTGATAGCAGGCAGTTATATCTGAAACTATATTGCCGTGGGTCAACGTGACGCCCTTGGGGCTGCCGGTCGTCCCTGATGTGTAAAATATGGCGGCTACGTCCTCAGGGACCCTGTGTGGTAAAGGGCCATGTGCTTGTTGTCCTTGCTTGATAAGTTCTTCAAAGGGAATCGCATCCCCTGGGATGCCTTCGGTATCCACGGTCAGGGCTATCACCTGTTTTGGTTTTGGAAAGCCCAAGGAGGTGTCGAGCACGCAGTCCAGGAATTCGGAAGCCACAAAGGCCATATCCACCTTGGCGTCAGCCATCAGGTGTAGTATCTGGTTTTCGCTTAACTGGGAGTCTATGGGCACACAGATCCCACCGGCAGAGGTGACGGCCAGATAAGCAATGGCCCATTCAGGAGAGTTTGCTCCTAGTATTGCGCAATTGGCGTTTTTCTTTAAACCATAAGCTATCAGCCCTCTGGCCAAGGATTCAACCTTACTCCCAAGTTCACCAAAGGTGATAACTCTGTCTCCCTGAGGTCCTTTTGCAATAAGTGCGGGCCAGCGTTCAAACTCGGCGGCCGAGCGCCTGACCATCTCAGGCAGGGTCATTACCCCCCTGTTATTTTGCATAGCGGCTGCCCCTAGCTGCGCGGAAATTAAGACATAATTGACCGGACAAGGTCCCCTCGGCCGACTACTCCAACGATCTTTCCGCCCCGCATGACAGGGATGGTGCTTATCCGTTTTTCCGCCATGAGGCTGGCCACTTCGTCAATAGGGGTCTCATCATCCACAGTCACCACATCACGTGTGCAGATGTCCTCCACAGTGGTCCCTGCCATCTTTCTGAGTTCCTTGTCGAGTTTTTTCGGATTTTCCAGAAAGATGGCTGAATCCATAAAAAATATCACACTGGGGATATGCAGCTTTTTGTTTTGGTCAATAAGATCCGCCTCTGTTACAATCCCATCAAGGTTTCCGTCATTGTCCACCATAGGCACGCCGTTAATGCGGTGTTCAGAGAGCAGTTTGGCCAGATCAAGCACCGATGTGTCAGGATGAACCGTAATTACAGGTGATGTCATGATATCTTTTGCTTTGCGCATAAAAAAACCCTCGTAAGCGTTCAAAGGTTCAGGGTTCACCGTTCAGGGTTACATTTGAACCCTGAACCCTGAACCTCTCTGCCTTACCCTTTTCACTCGGTAATGCTCGCTTCCTCAACAATTACATTGTACTTGTAGCCTGCTCCAAAATCCTTGTCGGTGTAAACTGTGCCGCTGACAGTGATCACCTCTCCAACCGAGGGCATGTCCTGGGATGTTACAACAAGGTCGTAATTTCCTTTTTTTTCATCCCCTGATCCATCCTGTAGATGGATCCAGTTCTTTCCCATGATTTTGGGCAGGACTTTCACTACCTTGCCCCGCACAATTACTTTATTATTGCAAAGACCGGATTTTTTCTCGTAAACTTCGGCAATGGTATATGCGTCCTGGCCGGTAGCCTTTTCAACTTTCACATCATCAATCGGTGTGCCGGCACCCATTCCGCCACTTGCAGGGGCCTTCATCATCTCCATCGGGAGATCTCCCTGGGGCATTTCCACGTTTTTTTCAACTGGTTCGCCTTTTTCAGACACAGGACCAGTGGACAGGATGACCCTTTCAAAGGTGCGATTAAGAGTGCTGCTGGTAAAATTGACCATTTCTAGGCCGGGCTTGAGGACGACTTCCTCTCCCACAGAGACCTGCATTTCAGGCACTGCCACCCATATTTTTTCTCCTTCTTTGTCCAGCAGGATATAGGTGTATCCCCCGCTATTCATGGTTTCCGCCACCTTGCCTGAGAGCGCGCCCATCTTGACAGGGGCTTCCATGCCTGTATCTGCAGGGGCCTGAGTTTTGGACTTATCACCGGAATCGCCGTTACAGGCCATCAGGCCGACTACTGAAAAAAGGATCAATAAGGTTTTAAAAAAATTTCTTACCCTGATTCGTCTGATCATTTTCTATTTCCACCTGTTTTTTTGATATTTTTGTGCCCGTGCGGTTTAGAAACTATTCAAAATCAATCACGAAAACACG
>CBETWD010000106.1:0-7963 GCA_965539945.1 uncultured bacterium | reverse complement strand
GTCACAATCCCAGGCATCACCAATTAGCAGCCGGGCCTTGCCCGGCACACAACAATACAGGTTTTCCTATCTGTTTTACCGCCTCCACCTTCTTGCTGAAAAACCTGTAGAACATGATGGCCATCAGCGGAATAATGATCAATAGAACCAGATGTTTATTGGGCAATCTCAAATACCATTACCTCATGTAGAGTGTTTGGGCGTTGAGAACACCATAGTTATAGCACAATCCCAGGGAAAAGGGGCTGTTTTAGGATACGGATATGATGGAGTATGCCGCCACAATAGTGATCTTTCTAGCATATTCTATAGCAAGAATAGAGAATGGATAATGAGGTCAGAGAGGGTCTGGGGGGGGGGGACGCATCCAAAATTCGATCATACTCGGAAAAGGTCAAAGAGCGAAACAAACTTAACTGTTGTGTAATTGGGACTGTTATTGTATTCATAAACACGTAAGAAAGCTGTATTCCCGCAATTTTTCTTTCTTTAAATCAGATTTGCATATAACCGTTGTGCTAAATCGCAAGGTAGCGTTGTGTTAACGCTACAGACTGAAGAATAGGTGCAGATGAACCACATTGATCCTGAAAACGAGCGGGTGACAACCGCTTTGCTGCTTGCCGCTGGTGTAGGAAGTCGCCTGCATCCCTTAACACAAAACAAGCCTAAATGCCTTACAATGGTGGACGGGGTCCCCATACTGGGACAGCTGGTCTCCTGTCTGGATCAGCATCGCTTCAAACGTCTGGTTGTGGTGACAGGACACTTTGAAAACTGCATTCAGGACTTCCTTGGAACGCAAGTAGGCGGTATAACAATCGATTATGTCCATAGCCCGCTTTATGCAACGACAAACAACATCTATTCGCTCTGGATGGCCCGTGAAATCATCCGAGAGCCGTTTCTTTTGATTGAGAGTGATCTTGTTTTTGATGAGTCGCTGCTGGAGGATATGCTCTGCCCTGACAGAATTGCCATCGCGCGCATGCAGCCGTGGATGAACGGCAGCAGGGTTACAGTCAATCGCTTTCAAGAGGTCAAGGCCTTTTGGATCGGCACTGCCAGGCCTCCGGATGAACTCACGTATAAGACCGTTAACATCTACAGCCTGTCGCTTTCTTCATGGCATCGGATTAGGGAACGATTGGATCAGTACATTTCTGCGGGCAGAGTTAACGATTACTATGAGGCCGTGTTTGCGGAGATGGTAGCTGATGGCAGCCTTTCTCTTCAGGCCGTATCTTTTGATGGCAGGCCTTGGTATGAGATTGACACCATTGAGGATCTGGCTGCGGCTGAAGCGATCTTTTTGACAGACCGGTACGGAACAGCCACCCCTGTGAATATGGTAGCTCATGTCCCTCGATTGGTCCAGGGGTTTTCACCGAAATTGCGTGATAGGGATACTGCAACTTTTCCTCAGTCGCATCCCGGTCTCAGGCCGTCCATGCAGCCCGGCTTATCCATGGAACCGGCTCCGGGACTTCGTCTCCCGGCGGAGAGACCAGGCTCAAGAGACCTGTCTGACAAGAACTAAGCATGGCAAATCCCGATTACGACACCCAGGCACAGAAATACGAATTGATCACCGGTCAGCATGGCGGGTACTATCGCCATGGCTTTGTAGACCATGCATATCTCTATAATCTCTATTTCCCACCGCCGGCGATTCTTACTCATCTCAAGAACCAAATGCACGACCTAATTTTGAACTACCCGGTTGCCCAGGATGCCCTTGCCGGTCTTGTCGGTAATTTCATCAATCAACCCCCTGAGCGAATAGTTGTGGCGAACGGTGCTTCCGAGCTTATTAAGATCGTCTCGGGACATCTCGCGCGGCGGCTGATCGTTCCGGTGCCGTCTTTCAACGAATATGCGAATGCCGCACCTCAGGGACGGGCAGTTGAATTTGCGCTTCGCTCCCCTTCGTTCCATCTGGATGTGGGTAAGTTTGCCGCAGAAGCCGTCCGGGTTGGCGCGAATGTGGCTGTTGTGGTAACGCCGAACAACCCCACCTCATTGGTGGTCCCCCGGTCCGATCTCATACATCTTGCCAAAACACTTGCTAAGAATGACTGTATGCTGATCGTCGATGAGTCCTTCATTGATTTCACACGGGATCGTGATCAGGCGACGCTGGAACAGGACATCGAGCTTTACCCCAATATGGCAATCTTCAAAAGCATGAGCAAAGCCTTTGGTATCTGTGGTTTGAGGATCGGCTATATGCTCACGGCAAATTCCGGATTTGCCGAAGCGGTACGCAACAACATCCATATCTGGAATGTCAACGGGTTCGCGGAGGAGTTTCTACGGCTTGTGCCCCGATATCGCCAAGAATTTACGGAAAGCTGTGACCAAGTAAAGGCCGACCGGGATGACCTTTACGAAATCCTGTGTACGGTCCCGGGGGTGACGGTCTACAGACCCGATGCAAACTTCGTTTTCTGCCGCCTTCCCGACTCGTCGCCCGACGGTCCTGAAGTCACACGGAGATTGTTCATTGAGCATAACATATACATTAAACACTGCCAGGGCAAAACACTGCCGGATTCTAGCCGCTACATTCGCATTTCCAGCCGCACCAAAGCCGAAAATCGTAACCTAGTCGAGGCCTTGGCAGATATCCTCGATTCACCCTGAACGTCTCTTGACAAACAACTGCGTTTCCTGATCAAACTCAAAATCCTCTCCTAAGTAGCCTTGCTCAATCTCTGCGAACGCTTTAGGCTTGTTAGGACAAGGACATTCGATACCCTCAAACATGATCGTACCTAATGGAAAGATGACATCTTCCGGAATCCATTTCGGATTTCCTTGTGGATCACGTCCTGCCCTATCGTGATCCAGCCGGTAGGACTTTTCATCTTCACCATAAATGTAATGGTAAATATCTAACATATTCAGAGGCCATTCCTGATCATAGGCGTCAACAATTCTCTCCCCGCCTTTAGGAAAACAGCCAAATGCATTTGTCGCAAAGCCCCCGACTTCTGTTCTCAGATTATATGTGTACTTATCCGGCAGTTTTCGATCCAATGCTTCTCCTACTTTGGCAAACTCTTTGTCTACACAGCCGATATCTATATCATTGTCATGATAGATGAATTGGCCGTTTCTGTAAGCACCCAACAGGGTCCCACCCTCTATAAAAAACTCAATGCCGGCTTCCTCCAGAATTCCTTTAATTACCGTGAGCAGTTCTACTCTTTCACCGATTATTTCCTTATTCTTACTGACTGTTTCTTCTTGATTAGCTGTTGTTACATCGCCCCACCAACTCAAGCTCTTTTCTTCCATGATATCCTCTTACAGCTAGATGATTGTTTGGTCAAACCACACGCCATATGTCTTTTGCAATGTGTCTTCAGTTGCCCATGCCACATGAGGCGATACGATTGTTTTGTCACTATTCAGAAACACATGATCCTTATTTATCGGTTCTTGTGAAAAGACGTCTGTACAATATCTATGCAATCTGCCCGACCTCAGCGCTTCATGTATGGCGTTTTCATCCACAACGTTGCCTCGTGAAATATTCACTATTATTGAATTTCGCTTCAATCTGTCTATATGATTTCTATTGAACATGTGAAAAGTATCTTCATTAAGGGGAACAGCAAAAATGATAAAATCACTATTCTCAATCAGATCGGGAAAATCAGCAAAAGTTACATTGGGGAGACACTGCTGCCCATTCAAATGCTTTCGTGTTACCACAATATTCATCCCCCAATTTCCGCATAACTCAATTATACGCTTACCAATATTCCCAAAGCCCACAATGCCCAGAGTTTTGCCTTTTACTGAGAGATTTGTATGTACCGCCTGATTCCATTCTCCGTTCTTAATGGATGCATCAAATTCAATTGTACCCTTACAGGCACATAATAACTGAGTAATCGCAAACTCAGCAACTTCATTGCAGTACATGTTATCGGGGAGTTTTCTAACTACTATGTCACAACATGCCGCTTCTTCCAAGTCTATCAGAGAATCAATGGATTGATACAAGAAATTAATGAGCCTTATCCGTCCCTTCAATTGTTGTAGCAATGGTGCGGTGAACGTTGTGCCGAGAACATCCACCATTAGCACGTTAATATGCTGACGTATCACCACATCCACCAATTCATCTTCAGTATAAGCATCCTCCAGAAATTCACCCTTGGTATAGGACGGATAATGCTCCTCGAGGTTCTCCATGCAAACACCAATATATAGTAGTTTCATAGTAGCCATGTTTCTTCACTTCACACAGTCATGAAACCGCTGCAAACATTTGCCGAGTCTCTCAACGATGATATCCATCTCCTCATTGGTAACGACCAATGACGGTATTATCTTGACACTGTTAAAATTTATACCACAGGCATAACTTATCACATGCTCTTCCAAGCATTGCGATACAAAAATTTTTGCCAATCTGTCCGATGGCAATTTGGATAACGGATCGACAATGTCAAAGGCAATTGCTAACCCCATCCCTCTTAAATCGGCAACATAGGGGCTTCTATCCAAAAAACTCAGTTTTTCCAAGAGCATATCGCCTTTCGCCGGTATACTGTCGAAAATCTTCTCCTTCTCCACCAGTTTCATTAACCGATTGGCAATTGCCAATCCGAAAGAGCTGTTATTGAACGTCGTTTGAAACGCCGTCCCTCTGACTGGTACGCTATCAAAAAGATCGGAACGTGCGATAACAGCGCTGACAGGAAAATAACCGCCGGCTATTGACTTTGACAAAAGGACAATATCCGGATTAGTTACACCGTATTGTTGATAGACAAAAAAGGAACCTGCCCGTCCAAAACCTACTTGTATTTCGTCTATTATCAATTTCACTTCAAGCCGCTTACATAGCTTGCTTAATTCCAAGAGAAAAGAATCCTTCGGAATGATAAATCCCCCGGCTCCTTGTATCGGTTCAACAATGATCCCGGCAACGTCATTATCTGAAACAAGCTTCTCAATCTTCTCTAAGCAAGAGCCGATCGTTACATCATTATGCCTGCTTGGGAACGGAACGGAAAATGTGTAATCCGATATAGGAATGCCAAATTGCTCCTTTACCACCAATCTGTCATCTACTACAGAAGCAGCCGTATGACTCACGCCATGAAATGAGCCATCAAATGAGATCATATACCTTTTTCCAGTGGAATAGCGACATAGCCGTATGGCATCAGACACGGCTGCGGAACCACCTATATTGAAATATACTTTGTAATTCTTGTCTGAGCTTACTTTTCTTGAAAGATATTCGCTCAGTTCAAGCTTGTCCTTTGAATGAAATGAATGGATTTGATCCACCCTTTCGATTACTTCTTTGGCAATTTCCACAATAGGAGGATAACAATGACCAAAATTCACGGAACTATAATTGAGAACCAGATCAAGATAAGGGTCTTCTTCTCCATCAAACCAAACCCACATTCCCTTTGCCTTAACAGGCATTAGGAATTTGTCATACATTCTTGATTCATCGCAAGGACATGCATAGGTGTCTTTCAGAGATGCATAATCTATTTCAGGAGCAGGGATATCCTTCTCATATACAGACGTTTTGTCATATGGTTTCATACAAAAACCCCATTTGAATTACAGGTAAATTAAGAGTACAGGTACGTTCTTGGGCAATAGGCAAATCGGATATGTATCCTAAACAAATCAGGAATCCGGGTCAACAGCTATTGTAAGAGCACCCTTGAGAGAGAGACGCTCCACATGGTGGGTGATAGGAAATTGCTTTCCAGGGATTGGGGAGCAGGTTGATCAGTGAACGCTGAATTGTGGACCCAAAATCTCCTTAGACTCCATTCCTACCAATTCCTATGACATGAAAATCGCTACTGCATCCAGATTTTAGTTGCTAACCCAATAAAAATGTTCATAAAACAAAAATATGCTGGGAAAACAAGATGTTCAATATGTCTATTTACAATAGTATAATTAGTCAGATATGCATACAACAGAACCTCGCGTGAGACTGTATGCCTTGACGTGTGACACTTGAGACATACCGTCTCATTCGGGATCTGAAAAGACTATCAAATCAAAGAGATATTGAGGCGTTATACTGCAAAATAGGGGTAATCCCCCTTAAAACGTGAGACAGCATGTCTTTTACAGTACAGATCATCTGATATAAATATCAAGCAGTTGCATACTTACAACTGAAATCTGACGCGGTAGGAAAATCGTGTATCAGATCGGGATCGGGCTGTCAAGAGATCGGATGATATCTTTGGGTCCGTCTTGAGGTATAAAAGGCATGAATTGGACTCCTGCAGCACAAATTACCCCGCTTGGCTGCTGTGGCGCCTTTTTCAGTGAAAGATTATGGTTAATTTTTTCTGAAAAAGTTCGACCTGTGCAATCGTTATCTTGGCATATTTCGAGTTTGCGAGAGAAAAATTTACAGCTGGGCCTGAAAGGCGATTGAGTAGATATGGAATCGTGGCAGTAGAAATTTGGTATTTCGGCAGGGAACGGATTTGGGATTAACCATGGAAAAGGACTAGACAAATGTGAAAGGATCGTGGAGAATATGGTGGAGTACTTGAATGCAGCAAAGGGGAGGCCACCAGATGGGAAAGTACAAGATCAAGGTTAAGGTAGAAATAGTGGAGACCGATGATTTGGAGGTTGGTAGCCTGAAGAAAGGCAAAGATAGCTCTTTTGAGATAAATATCAATGAGGTAGCCGAGTAGAAAAACAATTTTCTATCAGCTCAGCCATTTTTTATAGTAACTGGACAGTCTAAAGTTCCTTTAATATTTTGAAATTATAAGAAATGAAAAACTGACCTCATCATTCCGACGAAAGTCGGAATCCAGTGTCTTTTCAAAATGTTCCGTGATCTGAATGCCGGATCAAGTCCGGCATGACGAGAAAACTTTGGACTCTCAAGATCCAAAATCATTCAACAATAAAACTCGCATATCCAACGACCTGTACATAGTCTCCTGTCACGTCGCCTGACGTAGCGTATTGAATCAGTTTAACAGAACTTGCTCCTAATGCCAGAGACGCCACCAAAGTTACAGTAGTCGGTATTACCCCACACATTGATATATTATGTCCTCTCACGGTTTCCAAAAGACCCTGGGGGTCTAAGGCAAGGATCTTATCAATAGCCAGGCGGTCTTTGGACCGGGCCTGCTCCTGGGACTCATAATGAGTCATATCGGTGCTGGCAACCAACAATACAGGTTTTCCTACCTGTTTTACCGCCTCTGCTATTGTAGAACCTATATCTTTACATACGGAAAAGGATAGGTTTTTTAGGCAAACAGGCACAATACTCAAATTGGGCTGACGGTATTGCAGAAATGGTATCTGGACCTCCAAGGAATGCTCGTATGTATGTGCCGATGCATCATCTTCAAAATAATCAGAGAGCTCAACCATCAGGGCTGCAAGGTCCCCTGAGATGGGGACAGTGCCCATAGGCATGGACCATGCCCCCTTGGCCATTACTGCTGCCGGAGATCCGACTCCTGTATGGCTCGGACCTAAAATGATGACGGTTTCAGGTACCTCGACCTGGGCATAGGCTACTCCGGCCACGGCCCCGGAATACATATAACCCGCATGAGGCGCAACTATTGCCTTTGCCGATCTTGCTTCCTTTATAGGACCTATTAACTTACCAAGCTCATAGTGAAGCCGGGTGGGATTTCCATCATAAAACTGGTCAGCTACAGCAGGTTGGCGTATCATGATATCCTCCAAGAACCTAAAGTGATCGGTTCCAGGTTCAGGGTTCAAGGTTCAAGGTTCAAAGGTTATAGTTTACTGATATCCTAAACTTTATAACACATTTTGCTAACAGCCAGTCAGGGATCTTCAACCTGGAACCGTGAACGTTGAACCGTTCAACCCAAGTATAACATACTTAACTATGAGTTGTGACTAAACCAGTGTCAAGAAGTACCCTGCAGGCAGAGGAGCTGAA
>CBETWD010000105.1:0-8012 GCA_965539945.1 uncultured bacterium | reverse complement strand
TTTGGTAAGCGTTCACAGAGCACCGCATCTGCTTTGTTGTCGGGCACTTGAAGTACAGGGAGTACGTCTGCGTACCCTCCGCCTCGCATCTGCAGCACCCTGTAAACGCTTACAGTTCGGTGGATTGCGGTAAAACGGGCGTTGTATTCCCGTGAACGGTTAGCTATTTTGTAACCGAGGGGTTCAAGGTTCAAAGATTCAAAAATTCAAGGTTCAGAGTTCACTGAAAATCTAAGCCGTGAATTCTGAACTGCTTTCTTATATCATTGGCCTTGGTCCTAGAACAAGATCTGCAGTTTTGTCGTTTATCTTCAGTTACTTGAGATTGCTGAGGGCAGCGCTCAGCCTGTCCATCCCCTCCTGGATTATGCTCAGGTCTGTAGCATAGGAAAATCGCATAAAGCGGTCGTCTCCAAAGGCAACGCCAGGTACTCCGGCAATTCGGGCCTTTTCCAACAGGTAGTCAGCCATGTCCAGAGAATCATTGATTTTTTGGTCTGATGTCTCTTTCCCATAATAAAATGAAAGATCCGGGAATACGTAAAAGGCCCCTTTGGGTTCTACACATGATATTCCCGGAATGCCCCTGAGTCTTTCCATAATGTAGTTTTTTCTCTCGAGAAAGGCCTCTTTCATCTTCATTACCCCGTCCTGGGGGCCGGTCAGTGCGGCTAAAGTGGCCTTTTGGGCTATTGAGTTGGGATTGGAAGTGCTCTGGCTCTGTATCTTGGTTGCAGCCTTTACTACAGCCTCCGGACCTGCGAGATAGCCTATGCGCCAGCCGGTCATTGCATAGGTCTTTGACACACCGTTTACCACCACTACGTGATCCTGTGCATCAGGGACTACAGAGGCAATATTCTCCGGGCCTTCGCTGCCAAAGCGGATTTGATCATAGATGTCGTCAGTGATTACTACAAAATTATGTTCAACTGCCAGCTCAGCTACGGTCTTAAGGTCGTCTCTGCTATAGACGGCACCGGTGGGATTTGACGGGCTGTTAAGGATTATGGCCTTGGTTTTGGATGTTAACATGGAGCCCAGTGCCGCCAGGTCCAGGGCAAAGTCCTTGTCAGGGTCGCTTGGAAGGAACTTGACCTTGCCTCCTGCCAGCTCAACCATTGCAGGATAAGAGACCCAGTAGGGCACTGGAATTATGACTTCGTCCCCTGGGTCCAGAATGGCCTGAGCTACATTGTACAGGACCTGTTTTCCTCCGGTTGAGACCATGATTTGTTCAGGCCGGTATGTCAGCTCATAGTCCTGTTTAATTTTGGCCCCTATAGCCTCCTTCAGCTCAGGAATCCCACCTACCGGCGTATATTTTGTAAATCCATCCCGGATGGCCTTTATGGCAGCTTCTTTTATATGTTCAGGAGTATCAAAATCCGGTTCTCCTGCTGACAGATTTATTATGTCGACTCCTTGTGCTTTAAGAGTCTTGGCCTTTGTGTCTACTGCAAGTGTGGGTGACGGCTTGAGATTTCGTACACGTTCTGCAAGTGGTAACGTCCAGGACATTTATTGTTGCTCCTTTCGATGATCATTAATAATGAACGGAATTTCGGATTTATCATAATAAACTTGTTTCAGATATAGACCCTGTGGTGGGGCAGTAGGACCGGCTGAAGAACGATCCTTAGAGGCAATCACATTGGCCATATCTTCATAAGATCTTGTTCCAAGACCGATTTGCACCAAAAGCCCCACAATATTCCTGACCATATAACGGAGGAAGCCGTTAGCGGCAATAGTAAACATATAGTGCAGTCCTCCGGATGGAGGGAATATTTCCCGGGTTATCGGCTTAATTTCACATAAGTATATGGTGCGGATACCTGTCTTGGCGTTGCTTCCGCTGGCCTTAAAGGCACTGAAGTCATGGGTGCCTATGAGTGAAGGGAGTGCCGTTTCCATGGCATGGATGTCCAACGACCGGTTTAGCAACCATGCCCTCTTATTCCAAAAAGGAATCTTGGTATCTGAAACCAGGATGTGATAACAGTATATTTTACAGATTGAGTTCCCAATTGAGTGAAAGTCAGGGGAAGCCTCGGATGTGGCCAGTATAGCTATATCCTCCGGCAATAGACTGTTCAGACCCTTTAGAAATCCTTCAAGGGATATTTTCGAACCAGTATAAAAATTTGCTACCTGAGCCAGGGCGTGTACTCCGGCATCAGTTCTTCCTGAGCCGATCAGGCAGACCTGCTCACCTGTCATCCTTTCAATGGCAGCCTGGATGACTTCTTGAATGCTTATCTGACCGATCTGCCTTTGCCAGCCATGATACTTTGTCCCGTTGTATTGGATGGTAAGCTTTATGTTTCTGGATGGAGGGCAGGATTGATCTGAAGGGTCCATGGTCTAAGGACAGAGTGGTATTGTGTCCAGGCCCAGAGATTCGTCCAGTCCGGCCATTATATTGAGATTCTGGACAGCCTGTCCTGAGGCACCTTTTACCAGATTATCTATGGCGGATATAAGTATAAGTGTATTGGTGCGCCCGTCTACCTTTACTCCGATATCGCAAAAGTTGCTTCCCCTCACATAGGATATGTCGGGGAAAGTGCCTTCCGGAAGTACACGCACAAAGGGAGAATCTTTGTAGAATTCTTTTATGGCAACAAGGACCTTGTCAGTGGATATTTCCTCGGTAAGTTGGGTATAGGTCGTGGTGAGGATACCCCTGGTCATAGGAATCAGATGCGGGATAAAGGTCATGGCCACGGGTTTGCCTGCTGCTACGGAAAGCTCTTGTTCTATTTCAGGCATGTGACGGTGCTCAGCCACTTTATATGCCTTGAGTGCCTCATTGACTTCGCAATAAAGGGTCCCCAGGGAGAGGCTTCGGCCGGCCCCGCTGGCTCCGGATTTCGAATCCGCTATTATCCCTTGAGAGCTGATTATTCCCGAATGAAGCAAGGGGACAAGAGGGAGGATCGCACTGGTTGGGTAGCAGCCGGGGTTTGCTACAAGTTGCGCTGATGCGATATCTTTTCTGTAGATTTCAGGCAGTCCGTATACTGCCTTATCAAGCTGTTCAGGGGCAGTATGGGCCTGATACCAGGTTTCATAGGTCCGTCGGTCCCTCAGACGAAAATCAGCTGAAAGATCTATGATCCTGCATCCTGCGTCAAAAAATTGCGGAACAACTGACATGGCAGCCTTATGTGGGACTGCTGTAAATATCCATTCGGCGGATTTGCTCAGGTAGGTGACATCAGGCTCTGTAAAAAGAAGATCACTGTAGCCATGCAGTGAGGGAAAGACCTCCTCCACAGGATGGCCTGCATATTTTCGTGAGGTCACTGCAACTACGTTTGCCTGTGGGTGGAGTTTCAGGATACGCAGGAGTTCAATTCCCGTATAACCGGACCCTCCTACTATTGCTATGCGTAACATTATTTCGGGATAAGTGCCTAAACTTTTCCCATGAGTCTAGCGCTTGGAATACTGATAACGTTTTCTGGCCCCTGCGAGTCCATACTTCTTGCGCTCTTTTTTTCTGGCGTCCCTGGAAAGGAGACCTGCCTTCTTTAAGGGAATTCGATGTCCTTCATCGACCAGCAGGAGCGCACAGGCTATACCATGGCGGACTGCCTCGGACTGGCTGCTTTTTCCACCACCCTTGACCTTGATCATGGCATCGAATTTGCCGAGTGTATTTGTAATAGCAAAGGGCTGTTCTGTAATAAGACGGGCGGTATCTACATCAAAGTACTCATCAAAGGGCTTGTCGTTAGCCGTCATTCTACCTTCACCAGGGTATATCCATACGCGGGCTACAGCAGTCTTTCTTTTGCCGGTGGCATAGTGGCGTGTCTGTTCCATATTGCCGGTATCCTTAAAGAAGTCGTTAGATTAGCTGTTTAGCTGAAGCTGTTCAGGAATCTGGGCCTGATGTGGATGCTGTGGGCCGGCATAGATTTTAAGTTTTTTGAGCTGGCTGCGCCCCAGGCGACTTTTGGGTAACATGCGCTTAACTGCCAGTTGAATAACCTTTTCCGGCTTTGTCTCCAATAATTTGCGAGCAGTAACCGCCTTCATGCTTCCAAGATAGCCTGAATGTCTGTAATATAATTTTTTGTCCAGCTTTTGCCCGGTAAGCCTGATCTTGTCCGCATTTACTATTATAATAAAGTCACCAGTATCCAGATGAGGGGTGAAAATAGGTTTGTGCTTACCCCTCAGTCTTGTGGCAATTTGAGTTGCCAATCGGCCCAGGACCTTATCACTGGCGTCTACAACATACCATTTACGTTCAATTTCGTTTACCTTTGGAAGAGGCGTTGTCATACAATAAGCTCCAATTTCTGACTGCAAAAGACATTTGTCCTTTCTGTAATGAAAGGCACTGGACATCTAAAAGAAATAGAGATGATTGTCAAGGGGAAAAACATTATAGAGAACGAAACAACGATCACCGTCCAGCGCGGCCATTATCATCGTTTCGGCCGGCGGGTGTCTAAGGTGTACTGACTTTTCGTTCAGGCACTATTTAGTAGCATGACACAATGTCAAAAAAATGTCACAAAAAATTGACATCCATCACAACCTTATGTAATTTTATATAATACCTTAACTTTAGGCACTTAAAACTTTAGCTCACATTAGGCACTTTTCCGGTTTATCCAGGTTAGGCCTTTTCTGTTTTTTCATCATTTATCGTGACACTTTCGGCAGGATAGATAGGAAAAAAATGCGAAACGAATCAATACTAGTAGTAGACGATGCCCCTGAAATTCGATTCAGCATTTCGGAAGTCTTGAAGCGTGAGGGCTTTGCCGTAGACATAGCTGGTGATGGACAAGAAGCAATAGAAAAATTCGGCAAAAATTTTTTCGATGTAGTGATCACTGACCTCTCCATGCCAAGAAAGAATGGAATGGATGTCTTATGCTTTCTTAAAGAACATTCCCCAGAGACTATTTGTATAATAATTACCGGTTTTGGGACCATCCAGGGAGCAGTGGAGGCCATGCGTCAAGGTGCCTTTGACTACCTTACAAAACCTGTCAAACTGGGAGAGGTCATTGTTGTAGTAGATAAGGCCCTTGAAGTCAGAGAACTCAGGAGGGAGAACCGGTCACTCAGGCAGGAACTGCGAAACATCCACGGTTTTGAAAGCATAGTGGGCGTCAGCAAGGTAATGCAGGATGTCTTTGAGCTGGTAGAAAAAGTTGCCGGAGTAGACAGCACGGTCCTGATTACCGGCGAATCCGGAACCGGAAAAGAGCTTATCGCCCATGCACTACACTACAACAGTGACCGTAAGGACAGACCATTTATTCCTGTGAACTGTGCAGCCATCCCAGTGGAACTTCTGGAAAGCGAACTTTTTGGCCATGAAAAAGGGGCATTTACCCATGCAATAAATACCAGGATAGGTCGGTTTGAGCTTGCCAATAAGGGAACAATCTTTTTAGATGAGATTGGAGATATGAGCCCGGTCCTCCAGGTCAAGCTCTTGCGTTTCCTGCAGGAACGTCAGTTTGAAAGGGTTGGCGGAACCAAGACCATCCACGTCGATGTCAGGATTATTGCAGCCACTAATACTGATCTTGAAGAGGCTTTTCGTAAAGGTAGTTTCAGAGATGATTTATACTATCGTCTGAACGTGATCCCTATACACATGCCTCCCTTGCAGGAACGTCCCGAGGATATTCCCCTATTAATTCAGCATTTCCTGCTGAAATTCTGTTCTGGTGAGAGGACGTGCATAGAAGGTATAGAAAAGGATGTCACTAGATGCCTGACAGCCTACGACTGGCCCGGCAATGTGAGGGAACTCGAAAATATAATAGAGCGCATGGTGATCCTTGCCGACGGCCCCATGATAACAGTTAGAGATATCCCAAATAGGATTTTAAAGTCATCCGGAAAACTTACAGCCGGAAATTTATCTGCGGCTACCCTGCCGGCAGATGGAATTTCTCTCAGTTCCGCTGTGGTAAACCTTGAAAAAACTTTAATTCTCCAAGCCCTGGACCGAACGGGATGGGTCAAGAACCAGGCTGCCAAGTTGCTGAAGATGAACAGGACCACCTTGATAGAAAAGATGAAGAGACAGAATCTTATGACACCAAATCCTGATGGCGCAAAACAAAATATAAAGTTGGTTCAATAAGGATCCGTAAAGGACTCAATAAACGTGATGAAAAACAGTATTCAGAAAATATTCATGGTCGTGCTGGGCTTGTTTATTGCCCTCGCCCTTTATCCTGTAAGTCTCAAAGCTGCTCAGCGCGAAGTCAAGGTCGCAGTGCTTCCATTCGATATCAGTTCTGCAGGTCCGTTTTCCTATGTTGGCCCTGCCACCGAAGAGGTTTTGAGCAGCAGGTTGGCCTCGGACAGCATCTCCGTTATGGATTCCCTTGAAATCCAACGTGTAACCGGCAAGGGACAGGGATTTATTTCCCCCCTAAATGCAGGAGATATGGCCGGCAAGCTTGGAGTGGACTATGTCGTCACCGGCAAGGTAACCGCAGAAGGGGAAAACATAACAATAGATATGGACTTGCTGAAGGCAGATTCCGAGTCTCCATTATTTTCTCTTGTCTTCTCTCCCGCGTCTCTTGACGAAGTACCGCCCAGGATCGAAGGTTTTGCAACCCAGGCAGCAAACCACATCCTAAATGGTCCAAAATCCGTAACAGCAGAACCTGACACCAAGGACGACCAAAAGGCCCCTCAGGAATTGTCACAAGAGGAAACAGCCCAGGCTGAAGACCTAAAAATAACAAGGATGCATCCTGACCTGCTGATCAAACAATCCGACAAGGACTCCGGCAAACCAGACCGGATTTCTATGCCTCCAGACCAAGAATCATATACTCAGGAACTGCCGGTTATGCCACCTGAACCCCTTCCGGTCCCTGCCCCAGCCCTTCCATATCCACCACCAAAAACAGAAGCCGTAGAGAAACAGGTTGCCGCCACTATCCCGCAGACATCAAGCACTGAACAACTAATACCTATTGATGAACCAATCCATGATCCTGAACAGACCCGGCAGCAAACATCCGAAGAGCAGACCGCATCTACATCACTACCAGGTTCGGAGCAATTAGTTTTGCCACAACCACCGGTTAAGGAAGAAAAAAAGGGCCAACCCATTCCAACTGATGGGCCTATATGGCAGTGGTATTGATTTCCCCTGAGTAGACAAGGACGGTTTCTCCCTCAAGAAAGACGTCCCTGACTTCTTGGCCATCCAGATGGAAGTAGACAGTCAGTACCTCACCACCTTGTGTCTTTATCTTGACAGGGCTCTCTGTCAGATCTTTGCAGGCGGAAAGTATGGCACTGGCCACTGCCCCGGTACCGCAGGCCAGGGTCTCATTCTCCACCCCCCGTTCATAGGTCCGGATCAGGATATTGTGTCTGTCGGATATTTGAACAAAGTCGGCATTAGTGCCTGCGGGCTGAAAGCAGGGATCAAACCTTATAAGCCGCCCCCACTCGAATATAGGGACTGATTCCAGGTCCGGTGTAAAATATACTGCATGTGGTACGCCGGTGTTCAAGCAATGAAGAATGAGTGTCTTGCCTGGTATCTTTACGGGCACGTCCAGCTTGAGGTCCTTCGGTTGGGGAAGCTGAAGCTTTACAGTGGATCCTTTGACATCTGCGTGTATGATTCCTGCCTCTGTCTCAAAGCTGAGTTTCCGCGGGGCAATGCCTGTCACACAGGCAAACCGGGCTGCGCAACGCCCGCCGTTTCCGCACATCTCTGCTTTGCTGCCATCGGCATTGAAAAAATGCCATTTAAAATCCGCCCTGTGCGAATTCTCAATGAGTATGAGTCCGTCTGCTCCTACTCCAAACTTACGCCTGCATAGAAGTGCGGCCAGATCAGGCCCCTGGGAGTCCCTTATCTTGCCTTCACGGTTGTCTATCAGGATAAAATCATTTCCACTCCCGTGCATTTTTTTAAACAAAAGGGACTTCATAAATCACCAAATGATTCCGCTGAAAAAACCCAATCTGCGGCGCACAATTAAATGTTG
>CBETWD010000104.1:0-8029 GCA_965539945.1 uncultured bacterium | reverse complement strand
AGAGACAAAATTGTCTCGATCTGCTCGGTCATCAACGATTCTGCGCTTTTCTATTCCCCTGATAATGACATGATGTAATGTCCCAGGGGCATCAAGCCTTGCCTGTCTTGGCATAACCCCTCCTCATAATTATTTATTCTCAATTCCTTATCACACTTATTCAACTCAGTCAACAACGTCCCACATTAAAGCGCAAATGCCTCACATTTTTCCCAGTTGACGCAAAAAACCGCACCGCTGTTTTAAGCAATTGGCCTTGACAGTGAACAAAAATAATGTATAATGTTAATGTATACAGCACTGGAGGTAGTATGGTACGAACGCAGGTATATCTGACAGAGCGCCAACGTGACGAACTGGCTGCTATCGCCAAGATCGCGGGGAAGAAACAGAGCGAGCTCATCCGAGTGGCCATCGATCGCCTCATTGATCAAGCGGGCCATAGTCGACGGGAGGCGGTATTGCGCGAGGCTGCCGGAATCTGGAAGGACCGTGCAGATCTTCCTGATTTCAAGGCAATGCGGGCCGAATGGGACAGGAACTGACCATGGCGGGGGCAATCCTTCTCGATACAGATGTTCTTGTTGATTTTTTCCGCGGCTACAGCAAGGCGGTGGCCTTCGTCAACGCCCACTCTACTCGGATCATCCTGTCATCCATCGTCGTTGCGGAGTTGTACGCTGGAGTGAAAGGAGATGCAGAACAAGCTGCTCTGGAGAACTTCGTCTCACTTTTCCATATTATCCCCGTAAGTGTCGAGATCGCAAAGGCCGGAGGGCTCTATAAGCGCGATTACGGCAAATCACATGGTATGGGGCTTGCGGACGCCATCTTGGCTGCTACCGCTGAAGTCGAGAATGCGGAGCTAAAGACTTTCAACACCAAGCATTACCCTATGTTGAAGGGCCTAAAGCCAGCCTACAAGAAATAATAGGCCAACAAGCAAAAACAGCCGACTGCTGAAAGCGTCGGCTGATTTGCAGCGATTAAGAAAAACTCATAAAAATGAATCCGGCTCAAAGCGTCTTACTTCCCTAAGCACTCTTGCCACTAAAGCAATAGCAGCCTCAAGGTCTGACTTGTTTAACAAACTGACAGGGGCGTGAATATACCTTACAGGAACAGACAGTGCGGCAGCCCTGGCTCCTGTACCTTCCACCTGCAGGGCCGCGGCATTTGTACCCCCAACCTTTTTTACCACTACTTGATATGGAATTCCTGCTTCTTTTGCCAGATGAACCAGGAAATTGCTCCAGGCCCTATCTGCCAGGAATCTTCCATCGCATAATCTGATCTCAGGACCTTCCCCAAGCCTGGCAAATATGCGATGGGACGGCACTCCCGGCAGGTCATTGGCCATAGTACCTTCGAGCGCCAGCACCAGCTCAGGATTTACCCGTCTTGCAACAGGGCCTGCACCCTTCAGACCGACTTCCTCCTGGACCGAGGCCACAATATAGAGATCGCATCCCGGCTCTGGAATCAGCTTTAAGGCCTCAAGCATCACAAATAACCCTGCGCGGTCATCAAATGCCTTGGCCTGAAGAAAACTGTCGTTCTCAGACCAGATCCCCGGAAAGGTCACAGGATCACCAACCTTGACCTGAGACTTAACATCTTCGGGATGCAGACCCACATCTACAAATAGCTCATCCACAGGAATGACCCTTTCCTTTTGGCTGTTTTTTTCAGACAAAAGGTGCGGAGGGACCGAGCCTATTATCCCTTGCAGGGGCTCAGTCCCCCAGACAAGCACTGACTGGCCATACAATACCCGTGGATCTATCCCGCCCACAGTTACTACCCTTATGAAACCAAGCTCATCAACATGCTGTACCATGAGCCCTACTTCGTCCATGTGGGCATCAATGAGCAGCTTCGGCCCTTCTCCCGGGACCCTTGCAATGAGGCTACCCATAGCGTCAGTACTGACCTCGGCTGTCAGCCCTCCAAGGATTTCCTCTACGATATCTCTTACTGCTCCTTCCCTGCCGGAAATGCCGGGTGCCATGGTCAAGCGTTTCAGAAGACTAATATCCATACTGTTTATTCACCTCTCAAATTTTGCCGATATTAAGACTTGCTTCAAGCATATTCCAAAGCCCTTCCTCGGGCCTGGCCTCTATCTCCAATACCCGGACAGGAAGGGGCTTTTCACCATTGGCTGCAAGTTCACGCCAGATCGGTTCTATCTTCACTCTGTCCTTATGTGTGGTCACAAGGGCTCTTGCTCCCTGTTTCCCGGCCTGTACCATCAATTTACTCAGATCATCCCTTTTATATGAATAGTGGTCAGGGAAAGCTACTCTACCCTTTAAATCCGCCTTCAGATTCTCCAGGATTGCAAAAAAGAATTCAGGACCGGCAAGGGCACAAACAGCAAATAATGGCTCACCTGCCAAGGCGTCAGGCGTTTCAATTTTCCCTTCCATTGAAAGAAATCTCGTGGCCTGCATCTCACTCAGGAATACAGGCCGGCCCGGGACCATTGTCTGAAGCTCTCGCCTGCCTATCTCCTGGTCAGCGAAAGATAGTGCATCTGCCCTTGTCAGCAGAATCGCGGTTGCCCTGGAGAGCGCTGAAACAGGCTCTCTCAAATCACCCCCCGGAAATACCCATTGCGTCCCAAAAAAATTTATTGCAGGCAGCAGCACAAGATCAACATCCCGGAAAAGGGCCATATGCTGGAAACCGTCATCAAGGACGATTGCCTGTGCACCAAAGCGCTCTACAGCAAGCTTTCCACCAGCATACCTGTCTGAACCAACTACAACAGGGATACCCGAAAGGGCCTCGGCCATCATCACAGGCTCATCCCCGGCATCCCGCGGGGAAACCAGCACACTCGTACCATCAGAAACCACAAGTGGGCCACGTCCTGCCCTTCCTCCATACCCCCTGCTCACAACAGCCGGACTGATCCCCCGGCTCTTCAGCCAATTGGCTACAGCCAATACATGAGGGGTCTTTCCTGTCCCGCCAAGGGAAAGATTGCCTATGCTTATCACAGGACACGAAAGCCTCCTTGTGGCAAGATATCCTCTCCTGTAGGCCCATGCCCTGACCTTCATCAGGGCGCTGTATGCAGGCGAAAGGGGCCTGCCAAGGGCCAAGAGCAGTGACAAGGTACTATCCTTCAAAATATCTCCGAACTTTTACATTAGCCAACCAATAATTAGCCACGGGCGCATTCACACGTTGGGAGAGGGAATCCATACGTGGTTGTTTTGAAAAATGAACATCGCTATAAGATCCAGATACCTGGAGACAGCGCCTTGGTTTTTTTGCAAAAGGTCCTTTGCCCTGCCACCCATGTTTCTACGCTCAGAAGAGTCTTCCAAGAGCTTATTCAAGACTTCTTGCAATTCTTCTTTTCCTGACACACGCCTGCCTCCTCCGCAGGCCAGAAGATCTTCAGCTATTGTACGTGCGCTTTCAACATAGGGACCAAAGAGTACCGGCACTCCATAGGCCGTGGGCTCAAGGAGATTATGGCCCCCGATATTCACCAGGGTCCCCCCTATGAATGCTACATCACAGAGGCTGTAGCACTTGAGAAGCTCTCCAAGGGTATCCAACACCACTATGTCTACATCACCGGACTTCACAGCCGCGCTGCGCCTTACGGCCTTAAATCCCATCTCCCTTGCCAGAGATTCCAGTTCCGGTCCGCGTTTCGGGTCCCTTGGGGCCAGGAGGAGTTGAAGCCCCGGGAATACCTGTTTAAGACCCTTATGGGCAGCAAGTATCAGATTTTCCTCTCCGGGGTGTGTGCTTCCTGCCACCCAAAGCTGTGTTGTGGGCTCAAGGCCTATGGCCTCTCTGAGAAGGACCTTTTCAGATTCAACAATTTGGGGCACTTCAAGGTCGTATTTCAGGTTTCCCGGGGCACTCACTCTGTCCGTGGAAAAACCAAGTCTCAAAAGCCGTTCCCTGTCATAAGGTGACTGCATGGCGAGCAGATCAAAACCTCCATACAGTATGTCTTTTACCGGCCCCAGATGTGAAAGCCTCTCTGCTGAACTGGAAGACAGGCTCCCGTTTACCAGCATCGTGGGGATACCTGAATGTTGCATGCTCCATATCCAGTTAGGCCAGACGTCTGTCTCAACAAGAATAAAGCAGTCAGGCGATATTGCCTTTATTACCTTGTTTACCAAAGGTAGCAGATCAAAAGGGGCCGTGGTGATCACATGGGCGGTGCGGCCCAGCTTTTTTTTAAGGGCAATGAGCCCTGTAGCCGTTGTGGCGGAGCAGATTATCCCTGCCCCTTGCCATCTTTGAGAGATGGCTGTTACCAGGGCCGATGCTGCATTTACTTCCCCGACTGACAGGGCATGAACCCATATCCTGGGAGATCGCTCCTCGAGGGGAGACAGGTCGGGAAGCCTTCCAAGCCTTCCCGCCAGGTGGCCCCGGTACTTGGACCTGGAAGAAAGATATAGCAGGGCCGGAGGACCCAGCCACGGCAGGGCCGCAACCTGAAGCAGGTTATATATTATCAGTGCCGGGCGTATCAGCGCCATGCCTTTATCACAAATACAGGATTGTGAGCCGAGAGTATCCGGCCCTGGCCCAGGGGCCGCAACCTGGATACCTGTACCTGACTTACTTCGATCCGGAAACCATCCAGGGCCAGCTTATCTGACAGGAGCATCAGTGATTCCAAGGTAATAGCCGTAGCGACTACAGGTCCTCTTCCCTTAAGACGACGAATAACTTTTTTTAGAATGGATGAGAGAGCGATTCCTCCTCCGCCTATAAATACCCTGTCAGGTTCGGAGAGCCCTTCCAGCACCTCCGGAGCGCTCCCCTCTATCAGGTCTATGTTTAATGTTTGATACCTGCGGATATTGGCCTTTATGTCCTCGATACGTTCTTTGTTCTTTTCAACAGCAATGATTCTGAGTCCTGGGGCAAGCCCAGCGGCCTCAACTGAAACAGATCCACTGCAGGCGCCAATATCCCACATGACGCCCCCTGAAGGGACCTCAAGGGCCCCGAGGACTATTGAGCGGACCTCGGCCTTTGTAATCAGGCCTCCCCTGTGTTGATATGCATCCTCCCTTCGACCGAATCCAGCAGTTGCCCACTTGATCTTCCCGGTAAGAACCACGACGTTTAGAGGATGGAAGTCCCTGGAAGATGCCTGTTCTAAAGAGTAAGACCCTGTTTTCTGAGAGCTGCCCCCCAAGTCCTCTGCCACATGGATTATAAGTCCTTCCAGTCCTGCGTCCAGCAAGGCCTGTGCAATTTTTCGAGGGGTATTAACAGGGTCTGTCAGCAAGGCGATTTTTGTCCTGTCCCGGCTTTTCAAGTAAGGATAAAGCTTCTCAATAATGCCGGAATCTCTTCCATGGAAACTCAGACTGATCAGATCATCCCAGGGTATCTTGAACTTTGAGCACGCAAGCTGAACACTGGTAACAGATGGTATAAAGCAAAGACGTTCCACAGAAAGCTCTCTCAGCAGCACTCGTCCAATCCCAAAAAACAGCGGATCACCTGAGGCAAGGACAACGACATCTCCCGGCCCTGACAAACAGGCATTTAAGTCCTCCAAAAGCTTTTTTACAGGCATAACAGGTCTGAAGGGCTTATCCTCAGACACCATAAAACTAAAACGCTCCGCCCCGAATACCATGGAGGCCCTATGCAGACACTCTTCCCCTGCAGGAGAAAGGCCCTCCGGACCAACCCCTAATACATATATTGTTCCTTCTTGTTTTTCTTCTTTCACAGTCTGCGGGTTAGATCTAATTCCTAATCGGGAAACTCTCAACCACTTTTCTGGAATATGACACAAGATGGATCATTAGATCCTGATCCGGTTTAAGAACAGGCTTCAGCCTTTTAAAGGCCTCGGAACAGACCGCCTCTATCATTCTGTCTCTCTCAACACCACGGTCTTTCATTGAAATAAAGATTTCCCTCACGGTATTCGCACCTGAAATGGATTCAAAAGAGATATCCGGGACCAGTGTAGCAAGGAAGGCCAGGGCCTCAGGTGTATTGAGGACACCGTGTTTTACATTAGTCTGCTTCCACCCCATGGCTATCTTGATCAGTTTAGACCACTGGCTTGCCAGATGCACCTGCCGAAAAGGACGTTTTGAAACCTCTTTTAAAGAAAACATTACATAATCACCCATTGACACGTATGCCTCTTCAGGCAGGCCCAAAAGATGTTGTGCAGCACGCTCCGAGGTGCGACCCGTGGCCAGCACCACCTGGTCCATGCCTGCTGCCAGGCACACGTCCATGGAACACCGAATGGTTGCACACCATGCCTCTGCTGAAATTGGCTTTACTATGCCGGTCGTACCCAGAATGGATATTCCACCTTCTATTCCCAGCCTATGATTAAGGGTCTTGGCTGCCAGTTCCTTTCCTTTAGGCACACTCACAGTCACTTCAGCCTCAAAACCTGATCTGTTTTCCAAAGCCTCTTCCACTGCCTGCCTGATCATCTTCTTGGGAACCGGGTTGATGGCAGGACTGCCCGGGGGTATGGCAAGGCCGGGTTTGGTCACCCTTCCGACACCGTCTCCACCAAGTATCTTGATGGATTTTTTCATTACATCAAATGAAATAATCCTCACCCTGGAGACAATTTCCGCTCCATGGGTAATATCAGGATCATCTCCGGCATACTTAACCACACAGGCCCATGCGTCACTGTCTCCGGACCTGCCCCACCTGCTGACAGAAAAGGAGTGTCTCGCTCCATTAGGGAAAGGAATTGTCACTCCATTAATATCTGAAACCAAAGGATCCGCTGCCAGTATGGCCGCAGCTTTAGCCGCTGCAGCAGCGCACGCTCCAGTGGAAAACCCCTCTTTTAACGGCCCTTTGACCTTGCCGGTCTTCATTCATTCCCTACCAGGATATACGCACAACGCCTACTATGAATCGTTAACAGAATATGCTCTGGTAACAGTTTGAAGCAATGATTTAGCGCATGTATTATATAGTGCCTGAACGGAAACCCCAAAATTTGTTTTCTCAATTTTGGTCAGGGACAATTAATATATTAAGATCATTTCCTTTTTTAAATTCAAAATTTAGAATTTAGAATTCAAAATTGTGTCTGAACCGCTTTTCCGTTCAGACACTATAGGCCCGTTATGATAAGACTGCAAAAATACCTTGCCAACGCCGGTGTGTGCTCCAGGAGAGCGGCAGAGGTACTCATCCGCTCAGGCCGGGTCAGTATAGATGGCGAGATTGTTACAGAACTTGGTTCAAAGGTAGATCCATATACGAATGAAATTCGTGTTGACAAGACCAGGATTCTTTGGAAAAAACTTCCCATTTATATTTTGCTTAATAAACCTAAAGGGGTCCTGACCACAGTTCGTGATCCCTATGGGCGAACCACTGTAATGGATCTACTGGAAAGAATTCCAGGGCGGGTTTATCCTGTAGGGCGCCTTGACAAAGACAGCGAGGGTTTGCTCCTCCTCACAAATGACGGGGCCCTGGCCCACCGGCTATTACATCCCAGCCACAAGGTTACAAAGACCTACCATGCAACCGTAAGGGGGAGACCCTCAAGGGCAGTTCTGGATCTTCTTCGACAAGGTGTAGAGATAGAAGGAAAAATGACATTGCCTTGTGAAATGCGCGTGTTGGAAACCACGAGGCGCTCAACGGTTCTGGAAATTGTGCTGAAAGAGGGTAAAAAACGCCAGATAAGGTTGATGCTCAATACGGTAAACCACCCGGTCGTCAGATTGATACGTATTAAAATGGGGCCTGTAAGCCTGGAAAAACTACAACCCGGCAAGTACAGGATATTGACTGACTCTGAAGTGGAATCGATGAAAAAGGCAGTGGGATTGATTTAGCAGCCGTTCCTAATTCCTGCAGGCGAGCCGCTTGTCTGCTAAATCGTAACCATTCACGGGGTTACAAGGCCCATTTTACCGCAATCCACCGAACTGTAAGCGTTTACAGGGTGCTGCAGATGCGAGGCGGAGGATACGCAGACGTACTCCCTGTACTTCAAGTGCCCGACAACAAAGCA
>CBETWD010000103.1:0-8182 GCA_965539945.1 uncultured bacterium | reverse complement strand
TTAAACCACATGCTCCACCGCTTGTGCGGGCCCCCGTCAATTCCTTTGAGTTTCAACCTTGCGGCCGTACTCCCCAGGCGGGGCACTTAATGCGTTAGCTGCGGCACAGGAGGGGTCAACACCCCCTGCACCTAGTGCCCATCGTTTAGGGCGTGGACTACCAGGGTATCTAATCCTGTTTGCTCCCCACGCTTTCGGATCTCAGCGTCAGTATCCGTCCAGGAAGTCGCCTTCGCCACCGGTGTTCCTCCTGATATCTACGGATTTCACCCCTACACCAGGAATTCCACTTCCCTCTCCGGTACTCAAGTCAGCCAGTTTCAGATGCACTTCCACGGTTGAGCCGTGGGCTTTCACATCTGACTTAACAAACCGCCTACACCCGCTTTACGCCCAGTAATTCCGAACAACGCTCGCACCCTCCGTATTACCGCGGCTGCTGGCACGGAGTTAGCCGGTGCTTCCTCCAGAGGTACCGTCAATCTCAATAGGTATTATTCCATTGAGAATTTCTTCCCTCTAGACAGGGCTTTACGACCCGAAGGCCTTCTTCACCCACGCGGCGTCGCTGCGTCAGGGTTTCCCCCATTGCGCAATATTCCTCACTGCTGCCTCCCGTAGGAGTCTGGACCGTGTTCCAGTTCCAGTGTGGCTGGTCATCCTCTCAGACCAGCTACCCATCGTAGCCTTGGTAGGCCATTACCCTACCAACAAGCTAATGGGACGCAGACTCATCCTCAGGCAGTAGCATCCATGGAGAGGCCACCTTTGATCTTTCAGATCCCTCTGAAAGATTTTATCCGGTATTAGTCCGCCTTTCGGCGGGTTATTCCAAACCCAAGGGTAGATTACCTACGCGTTACTCACCCGTGCGCCACTTTACTCCCGGAACCGAAGTTCCGGTTTCTCGTACGACTTGCATGTGTTAAGCACGCCGCCAGCGTTCGTTCTGAGCCAGGATCAAACCCTCCAGTTTTAAACTGAATGGTCTTGGTCACCAATTTGGCGACCAAGTAAAATGACTTAAAGCTCGCTTATCAGACACTATTCAGTTGTCAGAGATCAAGTTGGAAGTTAAAGAATAGAATCAAAAACTAACTACCATTTTCTATAATGTCAAGCGCTTTTTTTTAGCGCCAATCACTGCTCACCACAAAATTATTTTTAGTGGCGAGTGCAGCAATCTAGCAGTCTTTTTCTGTGTGTCAAGCATTTTCTTTAGGGGTTCAAAGGTTCAGAGGTTCAGGGGTTCAGGGTTCGCCGAAAACCTGAACAGTTGATTCGTGAGCTCTGAATGGAGAAGGCATGAGAATACAACCACTTGAGGATATTGAGGCATGGCAGTTGGCCTGCTCAATCCCCTTCTTGATCTATCTTATACTTACATCCCTTCGCAGGGCATTTGAGTGTTTTCCCATCGCTCTGTTTAATTCTTTCCACCAGAATTGGGGATCCGCAAAGAGGACATTCTTTGGCCACCGGCCGGTCCCATATAGCATATTTGCATTTGGGATAGCGGCTACAGCCAAAAAAGGTCTTACCTGAACGGGAGCGCCTCTGAAACAACTCGCCATCACAACTCGGCTCAGGACAAGGGATACCAGTAGAAATGGATTTTGTGTTCCGGCATTCCGGGTATCCCGAACAGGCAAGAAACTCTCCAAAACGTCCTTTTTTGATAACCATTGGTCGACCGCACCGGTCACATATTTTATCAGTCCGGATTTCCCTGTCCTGGATTTGAATTTGGCCCTTCTCATCCCTTTTAAAGTCTTTGGTATTCTTACATTCAGGGTATCCTGAGCAGGCAAGAAACTCTCCACTCCTACCGTATTTGATAACCATAGGCGCACCACACTTGTCGCACTTGATATCAGTAGAAACGCCTTTTATTTTGATGGACTTCATTTCCTCCTGGGCGAGGTTAAGGCTTTTGCTGAATGGGCCGTAAAATTTTTCAAGTACCTTTATCCAGGAATTGGAACCATCCTCCACTCCATCAAGATTTTTTTCCATGGCGGCAGTAAATTTTGAATCAAGGATTTCCGGAAAATGCGTAACAAGCAGGTCTGTCACTACGAAACCAAGTGCAGAGGGATAAAAATACCGTTTTTCAAGACGCACGTATTCTTTTCCCTGAATAGTAGAAAGAATATTAGCGTAAGTACTGGGTCTTCCTATTCCTTCTTCCTCCAAAGTTTTTATAAGGCTTGCCTCGGAATACCTGGGCGGAGGCTGGGTAAAATGTTGCTTAGGTTCAATTCCCAGAAGTTTCAGGGGATCATCCTTTGCCAGAACGGGAAGCTCCGTCTTTGCCTTATCCGAACTGTTCCGTCCCTTCTCCTGGGACTCATCTTTTGTCTCTGAATACAGGATGGTAAAACCTGGAAAACGGACAACGGTTCCGACAACCCTGAGCAGATACAGGCCGGCCTCTATATCCACACGGGTCTGATCCAATATTGCCGGACTCATCTGGGAGGCAATAAAGCGTTTCCAGATAAGGTTGTATAGAGCCAAAGCGGCCTTATCCAGATAGGGCGCAACATCCTCGGGGGTCCTGGTGACCGAAGTAGGCCTGATTGCCTCATGGGCATCCTGGGCCATCTTGCCCCGTTTATAAACAGGTGCTCTTTGTGGCACGAAGTCTTTGCCAAACTTCCCATTAATAAGGGTTCTAGCCTCCTTTACCGCCTCCTTGGCCACCCTGATAGAGTCGGTCCTCATATAAGTTATGAGCCCAACAGGACCTTCATCTCCCAGATCAACACCCTCGTAAAGCCTCTGGGCCAACATCATGGTTTTTTTAGCAGAAAACCGATGCTTACGGGCTGCTTCTTGCTGCATTGTGCTGGTGATAAACGGAGGTGAGGGGTATTTCTTTCTCTCTTTAGTCTCAACCTTTTTAACCCTGAAATCAGCCGATTTGAGGTCTCTCACTACCTCCTGGGCCTTTTCCCCATCAGGAATTGAGAGTTTTTTACCTTTAAGTGCAATTACCTTTGCCAAAAAGGGAGGCGGGTTGGGGCCTTTCAGTTGAGCAGCAACAGTCCAGTACTCTTCCGGCACAAAGGCCTGAATTTCCCTCTCTCTGTCACATATTATGCGAACTGCTACCGACTGGACACGTCCTGCTGAAAGGCCTCTTTTTACCTTACTCCAAAGCAGAGGAGATATTTTATATCCAACCAGCCTGTCCAGGATACGCCTTGCCTGCTGGGACTCGTACTTGTTTCTGTCCAGTTTCTCCGGAGATTTGATAGCCTTCTTGATCGCCTGTTCAGTCAGTTCGTGGAACATCACACGATGGAACTGTCTGGCTTTTCCCCGCTTGGCCTGGAGTTCCTCTGCTATATGCCATGCTATGGCCTCTCCTTCCCGGTCCGGGTCAGGGGCCAGATATATGTCATCCACTTTGGATGCTGCAGACTTAAGCTCTTTAATTATTTTGTTCTTACCACTGATTATCTCGTATTCCGGCTTAAAGTTATCTTCGACATTAACGCCCAAACGTTTCTTGGGAAGATCCTTCACATGACCTACTGAGGCCCTGATATCGAAGTCCTTGCCCAGATAGCGCTTAAGAGTCCGCACTTTTGTTGGGGATTCTACAATTACCAAACCCTTTTTCATAAAATCACTCTCACTTAGTAATTATTAACTTCCTGTCCGGCAGTGCCAAGGAGTAAACGGTTACCTTACTTAAGTTGGTATATTTGGCCTGGGAGTGCCTGAATCAGGTCTTTTAGCTCCATTTGTAGTAAAAGTCCACTGACTTGGCCGACAGACCGCCCGCACAGATTAGCAATATTGTCTATATGTTGCGGATAGGGCTCAAGTTTGTCAAAGACATTTTGTTCCTCAGGAGCAAGATCGGGTCGCTCTTTAGAAACGCCTGGCACAAGGTCTGTATTGGGCCCTTGTTTTTCTGCGCCAAGCTCCTCCATTATGTCCGTGAAGTTCTCTACCAACCGTGCTCCCTGCTTTATAAGCCAGTGTGTACCACTGCTCCTGTAAGAATAAATACTCCCTGGAACCGCCATTACCTCCCTACCCTGGTCCAGGGCGCAGGAAGCAGTAATCAGAGACCCACTTTTCATATTTGCCTCGACTATTACAACTCCATACGAGAGACCGCTGATGATCCTGTTACGAATCGGAAAATTTCTTGCCTCCGGAGATGAGCCAGGTGGTAATTCAGTAATCACTGCCCCATGATCTGCTATGCGACGTACAAGACCTGTATTTTGTCTGGGGTACGCCACGTCTATACCGCACCCCTTTACAGCTATTGTGCTGCCACCCGACCTGATGGCCGCATCGTGAGAAGCAGTATCTACTCCAAGGGCCAGTCCGGAGACTACTGTATAGCCGTGTTGCACAAGTTCAGATGAAAGCATTCGAGCTACATCCAGCCCATAAGAACTGGGGTATCTTGAGCCGACAACAGCAACCGCTCTCTTTTTTAGAGAAGAGGGATCACCAATGCCATGAAGTAATGCCGGCGGATTTTGTATCTCATTCAAGAGCGATGGATAGTCCTTGCTCAAGAAAGTCATGGTCCATGCGCCGACCCTTTCAAGGATACTGATGCTGCGCTCAAGAGCTTTTTCATCAGGACCTTTTGCCAGGGCGTCTCGAACCTGGGCAGGCAATCGCACTATCTCTGAAAAATCAGCAGGCCCGGCCTCCCATACCGCTTTAGCGGAGCCGAAGTGTTCTACAAGCCGTCTCAGGGTTATGTTCCCGACGCCGGGCACCAACTGTAGCCCGATCCATGCTTTAAGCTCCTCAAGTTCCATGGGGGTCCTCACCTTCCTATATACCAGACAAGTTTTATCTCAAGATCCCATATAAATTCTTCGTTCTTTTTCTTATTAATCATGAGTAAATAAATCTCATCGAACATCCATTATAATGAGATCATTATTGAATTCTAAGGGATGTGTGGTATAGAAAAAACCTTACTTCATTTCTTGCCCTCGGGCAGAGCGTGGTTATGGTTAATGAAATTAAGACATTTATGGATTTTCTCAAGGTTGAGAGAAATGCTTCTCCTAACACGATACTAGCCTATCGAAGAGACCTTGAGGAACTTAGTAGATTTATAGGCTCTGGGAAAAATCCAGTCTCTATCACTGCAAAAGAAATAAGGTCGTGGCTTGCTTCAATGCTGAAAAGGGGAGCAAGCAGGAGCACCGTAGCCCGTAAACTTGCTTCCATCCGAAGCTTTTTCCGGTTCCTGCTCAGACAAGGGATAGTTAAAAAAAGTCCTGCTGATGGCATAAGGGCACCTCAAACAAAAAAAAGCCTCCCGGCTTATCTCTCTGTAGATGAGGCCTTTTCCATGGTAGAAACCGGTGATGATAAGGGATTCCAGGATCTAAGGAACCGGGCCATCCTTGAGCTGCTGTACAGCTCGGGAATAAGGGTTGGCGAGCTTTCAGGTCTGGATGTTTCGAGTATTTCCCTCTCACCTGAGATGGTGCGTGTAAGGGGCAAGGGCAATAAAGAGCGAGTAATTCCTTTTGGCAGCAAGGCAGCCCAGGCATTGAATGCATATTTGCCTTTCAGGGATGCATTGCTGGAAAGGCTGCATTGCAAAGACGAAAAGGCGTTTTTCGTTAATCGAAGGGGCACCAGGTTAAGTCCTCGAAGTATAGAACGATTGGTCGCCAGAAGAAGATTAGAGGTCGGGCTGAACTCGCCTGTCACTCCTCATACTTTCCGTCACTCCATGGCGACCCATTTACTTGAATCAGGTGCAGACCTCAGACCGATCCAGGAAATGCTGGGTCATGTGAGTCTTGCGACTACGCAGCTTTATACGCACCTGGATCTGAGTCATTTGGCCGAGGTATATGACAACGCCCACCCCAGGGCAAAAAAGGCAAAGAAAAAAATCAAAAAAGAATAATGTTGAATGCTAAATGTTGAATGTTGAATTAAGGTATATATTTTTTAGATCTTTTTCTACAATTCAACATTCAGCATTCAACATTTATTGTGCGCCGCAGATTAGGTTTTTTCAGCGGAATCAAGGATATGGAGTGAAACGTGTATAATAATAAAGTGAAGAGCCGAACAGAGGACAATATTCGTAGTACTACTGTCCTGGCTATTCGTTATAATGGCGAAGCGGTGCTTGCAGGCGACGGGCAGGTGACACTGGGAAACACGGTTATCAAGCACAGTGCTCGAAAGATAAGGAGACTTTATAACGGAAAGGTCCTTACCGGTTTCTCCGGCGCAACTGCCGATGCCTTTACCCTGTTTGAAAAGCTTGAGCAAAAGTTGGAGCAATACAAGGGTAATTTGGTGCGTGCAGCAGTTGAGCTTGCCAAGGATTGGCGCACAGACAAAATTTTAAGGCGGCTTGAGGCCCTGTTGATTGCAGTTGACGAGAAAAATTCTCTCCTCATCTCAGGCTCCGGCGACGTAATAGAACCTGATGACGACATATTGGCCATAGGTTCAGGAGGGCCTTATGCCCTTTCTGCAGCAAAGGCCCTTGTGGCCCACAGTAATCTTTCAGCCAGGGAGATAGCCGAGGCTTCCCTGAACATTGCGGCCTCTATTTGTATTTACACTAACGAAAATATAATAGTTGAAAGTCTTGAACCCCAGGAGGAATAATAAATCCAGTGGAAATTGCGGAAATCAAACCTTTAACTCCAAGAGAGATAGAAACCGAGCTGGACAAGTATATCATTGGCCAGTCCCAGGCCAAGCGTTCAGTGGCCATAGCGCTCCGGAATCGATGGAGAAGACAGCAGGTCCCTGAGCCACTCAGGGACGAAATCGCCCCTAAAAATATCATTATGATCGGGCCCACAGGAGTGGGCAAGACTGAGATTGCAAGACGCCTTGCCAGATTGGCAAAATCTCCTTTTCTCAAGATCGAGGCGAGCAAATTCACTGAAGTCGGATATGTGGGCCGTGACGTCGAGTCCATGATCAGGGACCTCACCCACCTTGCGGTGGACATGGTAAAATCCGAAGAAAAGGAAAAGGTGGAGGCAAGGGCTAAAGACCTTGCTGAAGACCAACTCCTGGACATCTTGTTACCGAGTCTTAAGGGCGAGCAAGACGAAGGAGAAACATCTACCAGGGAACGCTTCCGTCAGATGCTGAGAGATGGAAAGCTGGATGATCGCTTCGTGGAGCTGGAGGTTGCCCAGAGGCCCGCTTCACCAATGATTGAAATTTTTGCTGCCGCAGGCATGGAAGAGATGCAGAGTGGCATCCAGGACATGCTATCCAACGTGATGCCTAACAAGCGGAAGCGTCGTCATGTAAAGGTCTCTGAAGCAAAAAAAATCCTTGAACAAGAGGCGGCAGGGAAATTAATAGACATGGACAAGGTGGTGAAAAAGGCCATTGCCCGTGTTGAGCAGTCAGGGATCATATTCCTGGACGAGATTGATAAGGTTGCTACCAGGGGGAGCGGGAGCGGCGGCCCGGACGTTTCAAGGGAGGGAGTTCAGCGGGACCTCCTGCCTATAGTGGAAGGCACTTCTGTCCACACCAAGCATGGTATCGTAGTGACAGACCATATACTATTCATTGCAAGCGGTGCTTTCCACGTCTCAAAACCCTCTGATTTACTGCCTGAGCTTCAGGGAAGGTTCCCAATCAGGGTCGAGCTAAATGCATTAACTCAGGAAGACTTTGTAAGGATCCTTACAGAGCCGGAAAATGCCCTTGTCACTCAATACAAGGCACTGCTCGACACAGAAAACATAGAATTGATATTTGATACAGAGTCAATCGAAGAAATAGCCAAGATTTCCTTTGAAGTGAATGAGCGCACGGAAAATATAGGGGCCAGAAGACTCCATACCGTAATGGAAAAACTGGTTGAGGAAGTCTCTTTTGAGGCCCCGGACGTTGCCCCTCAGCAAATTCAGATAACCGCTGTTTATGTGCAGGAGAGGTTGAGGGATATAGCTAAGGACGTGGATTTGAGCAGGTTTATCCTGTGATCCTTTAACCGTTCAAAGGTTCAGGGTTCAGAGGTTCAGTGTTACCTTGTTGGATTGATGATTGATGATTGTTGATTGCTCTTGCGACCCTACAAACTCAACAAACCCAATAAACCCTGAACCTTTGAACCCTGAACCTTTAAACCCTGAACCTTTGAACCCGTGAACGGTTTAAACACTTGATTGGATAATTTATG
>CBETWD010000102.1:0-8261 GCA_965539945.1 uncultured bacterium | reverse complement strand
CCGTGCGGTTTAGAAACTATTCAAAATCAATCACGAAAACACGAAGGTACGAAAACACGAAATAAGACATAGAAATTAAATTAGCCGCCTACTGCGGGACTTTTCTGACAGGATGAACATGATTTACATTTATCCTGACTATCCTGTTGATCCTGTCCAAAAATGGAAATTCCTATACTATCAAATTGCTGATATTCTTTTCGTGTTTTCGGTATTTCGTGTTTTCGTGATAAGTCTTTTCTTTTTCGTGTGTTGCACAATCTGACTTGTAACCACACAGGTCCATATTTTTGTGCCCGTGCGGTTTAGAAACTATTCAAAATCAATCACGAAAACACGAAGGTACGAAAATATGAAACAAAAACCTAAAAGTCAAGTCGGCGCGTCAATCCACAGACTTCCCTTTCGTGTTTTCAATCTTTCGTGCTTTCGTGATGATTCTTTTTTGCTTCCCTAACGATAAATCAAACTTTTATTATATGATCTTTTGGCCATAATGTCACTTCTGTTGCGCCCCAGCCGCCTCCGTCGCTTCCCAGCAATGTGAAGTCGCGGACTTCGGGTAGGCGGCTCAGGATGGAATGGACAGTGCGCCGAAGGGTCCCGGTCCCTTTTCCGTGGATTATGCGTACGTGGATTATGTCTCTGTCCCGGCATTCGGCCAGGTAGTCGGGGACGAGATCCTTTACTTCGCGGGCATTGAAGGTGTGCAGATCGAGGATGCCGTCAATGGGGAATTCGACCACATCCTCATTATGGATATCCATCCGGACAGACGCTTTAGGGCTTTTCCCCGCTTACTACACCTACTGTGGCATCAGTGCAGCGCTGTACTACCTCTCGGCTGACACTGCCCATGAACAGTTCCTGGAAGGCGGAGCGGCCACGCCGCCCAATAACGAGCAGATTTGTCTGCTTTTCCTTGGCCGTGTTGAGGATGACCTCACCCGGGCTGCCATATTCAACCACACTAACAATCTTGGATTCGCTTACCCCGCTATCAGTAAAGATCTGCTGCGCTTCGTTGAGTATGTCTTCCTGAGACTGGCTCGTGTATTGGCGTTTTGCGTAACGAGCAAGGTCAACAACGTGCAGCAAGGTCACTTCAACCACGGCATCCCCGAAACATTTGGCCAGGATCGCTGCCTCTCGGGCTGCTGCAACTGCGTGTGGAGAACCATCCAAAGGCACGAGGATTCGCGGGATAGGGCAGGCACCGGCTTTCAGGTTTTCTACCTTGGCTCCTATTACATAGACTGACTGATGGACCGGTTTGTGGAGCAGGGAAGCAGTAACACTTCCAAGCAGGACCTCTCTTACTGCAGAGACACCTCGCCGGCCCATGATAATGGTAGAATAGTCTCCCTCCTCGGCCATCTGAAGGATCTGTTCAGCCGGCACTCCATCGACTATCTTTTGGTTAATAGGGGCCTTGGCGCCAAATTTTTTCAGCTCTGCCTCTGCCTCTTCCAGCATAGGCTTGATGTTTTTCGAGATATGATCTTCCCTGGATCTCTTGAAGATATCACTCTCAATAATCTCACCCTTCACGCGTACCTTTGCCATGTCGGCCAGGTGGCGCTTGAGGTATCCGCCTGCCAGCACCCGGAGCAATGTAATGGTCTGGACCCTGTCAGCCAGGGCCGCGGCCAGGCTGCCGCTGAACCTGACAGCCCGCTTGCCGGGCTCGCTGCCGTCAACCGGCAACAGGAAACTGGTCAACGGTTCGACAGCTCCGGCCTTCCTGATCAGAGGTTCCACCAAGGTCTCTTTAGTAAAGCTTTCTTCAATATTGATAAATTTCCCAATGACCTGCTTGAGCTCAGTGCGTGACAAGACCCCTAATGGCTGATTCTGTTCATCCACAACAGGGATTCTTGACTGCCCGTGTGCCAGGGCGATAACAGCCGCTTCCACGAGACTGCTTTGCAGGGTTATGGTCTTGGGGTCTTTGTCCATGAACTTCTCTATGGGGATATTTTTAGCTGCTTCGCAGGCATCCTTGAAGATCTCCTCGGTTGCAAAGTGTGCGGCTATCTCATCGCTCACTACATATCCCGGCACTACCTGTCTGATAAGATCAAAAGACTGGATTTCACCAACAAGCTTGCCCGCCTTGTTGACCACAATAAGTGAGTTTGTCTTGTCAATGATCATCTTTCTCAGGGCATCAATAAAGACTGCATCCTGACCAATAAGCACTGCCTTTCTCATTATGTCCTGGATTTTAGTATTCATAATAGAATTTTCCTTTGTTTTTGACCTCTTTTTCTCTCACAACCCGCAACCTGTACCTCTTACCTGTGCGGCCCGGACAACCAGTCGGGGAATAGGATAACTGCGATCGTGGCAACAATACATGTCAAGAGCATTACTATGCTGCCTGACTTGAACCAGCGTACAAAGGTGATCGGGTCGTCGGTCTGCTCGCTCTTGGCCACCACGACGACATTGGCAGTAGATCCGATAGGCGTCCCGTTGCCGCCAAAACCCACACCCAGCGCCAGGGACCACCACAGGATATTCACCGGCACGCCAAGGGTTTCCAGGTTTTGAATCACAGGGATCATGGCCATGGTAAAGGGGATGTTGTCAACAGCAGCAGACATAACGGCCGAGACCCACATGATGACCACTGCCGCCACTACGAGATTGCCGTGAGCCAGCCCGGCGACGCCGTTGGCCAAATACCCCAGGACCCCCGAGTGCTCCAAGCCCCCCACTATGACAAACAGGGCGGCAAAGAACAGCAAAACACTCCACTCGACCTTTTCCAGAATGGGTTGGGGATCTCGTGTAGGTGTTACAAGTATGAGACAGATGGCAGCACCAATCAGGGCCACCATCGAAGGGGGCATGTGAATAGCATGGTGGACGAAAAATAATGCCACGACCAGACACAGGACACCCATTACGATCTTGCAGGTCTTCCAGTCCTTCATGGCATCCCATTCTTTCATCTTCATGAGCTTGTCAACATTTTTCGGCTTTATGGCCAGCTCCTTTCTGAAGATAAACTTCAAGCTAATCAGGGTGATAAACCATGCAACTACTACTATCGGGGCAATATGGAATATAAAGTCGTTGAACGTGAAAGGTGCGGCGCTGCCGATCATAATATTCGGCGGGTCACCGACCAGGGTGGCAACACCGCCGGTGTCCGACAATAATGCCTCTGCCATCAGGGTGGGGGCGGCGCTGACCTCTAAAATTCTTGCAATGATTATGGTGACAGGTGCTATTAGAACGACAGTGGTAACGTTGTCAAGAATCAGGGATACCAGGGTGGTAATCGTCCCCAGTACCACGACCAGCTTCCATGGATCACCCTTGGTCTTTTTGGCTGAGACGATCGCCAGGTACTGGAAGGCACCCGTGGTTTCCAGGATCGCCACTATGGTCATCATGCCCAGGAGCAATCCTATTGTGTTGAAATCAATGCAGCGCAGGGCTTCACCAGGGCTATAAAAGTGTAAGAAAATCCCTGCGGTCACCATCGTTACGGCGCCGAACATGCCGATGACCGTCCTGTGCACCTTCTCTGTAAGGATCAGTGCAAAAGTCACTACAAAAATGATGGATGATAGTATAAATGTAATTGAAGTTGGTGATATTGCCTCTGCGGCACCATGTCCCGTCATTACCCGATATCTCCTCTGAATTACTTTTTGATTACAGGGTTTACTTCAAAGACCAAAAGATCCCTGATGAGCGTCTAATGGTCTATTTTAGACATCTTTACTTAATACTCTTCCCCTTCACTTGGTTAAGGTGAGTGTTGAGATCAATTATAAATTCCACGACGGACTCAGATTTCACAAGTCTTGTCCATTACCTTTAATTCACCTTTTAAAAATAAAAAAATGAGATAAAAGTCACATGAACAGCTTATGACTGAATGGGAATTCAAAAACTTTTGGTCTCTTTAAAAAATCCTCCCCCCAGCTTTAATGCTTCTACGCCACCGTTTGATGGCCCTTAAATTCGAAAAATGATCATAGTATGCAGTCATACCGACGTCAACCAAAACCGGTAGATAACCGGATAGATAACACCAAAAAATATTTGTAACCGTTCACAGGGCACCGCATCTGCTTTGTTGTCGGGCACTTGAAGTACAGGGAGTACGCCTGCGTACCCGTACGCCTCGCATCTGCAGCACCCTGTAAACGGTTACAGTTCGGTGGGTTGCGGTCGGGCGGCGAAACCGACAGACCGTGAACGCCTACTTTTCCTGAATATTACACGGCGTCAGATGAAATTTATGCTTTACTACAGGCGAGTGCCTGTAGTATGTTTGCATAATACAGTAGCAAAATTTTATCAGGCAATCCGGTTGACATCGGATATGTCGTATGCTAGGCGATTATTCATGCATGTATTAAAAGGATATGGGAAGGAGGTGTATAATATTAAAAAACAGGAAATTAGATTTTCAAGCAGGAGATTATATGAGAGAGGAGATCAAACATGAGGAAGTTCTTTAAAAGTCCTTTTGTTGAACTGACATTCATGACTGGTGTGGTTGTCGATATGTCTCTTTCGTATGTTTCTCTCTGTCGTATGTTAGGAGCTCGTTCAAAAATTCACGAAGGAGGGAGTGAGAGAAAATGAGCAGAATGTTTAAATCTCCATGGCTGGAATGCAACATAATGCTGGCCACACTCATCATTTCATTTATAGGTATGTATCTAATAGGCCAGGGACTCGAGACACCACCCGGAGGTATGTCCGGGTTGACTATTGTCGGATGGCTGCTTGGGTTCTTTTTCCTGAGCTTTGGCATTGCCCTGGTTGCTGTTATCGGCGGGATTGGCGGAGGTGTTCTATTTACTCCTTTCATGCTGGCTTTCACATCTGTTGACAGTTTGATAGTGAGGGCAACAGGTCTTATCGTGGCCATGTTTAGTGGTCTGATTTCGACAGGACCATTTATGAGGGGTGGATTGGCCAATCTCAAAATCTGCGTCTTTTGTGCTGCTGCTTATGGAGTAGGGGCATTTACCGGCGCTCAAGGTGCGATATATGTTGCCAAACATTTGGGGGCGACCGGTGAAGGAATTGTCAGGATCTCCCTTGGGCTTATTCTCCTTTCACTTGCTGTCTATTTCATTGTGGGTGGCAAGAAGATAGAGTGGCCTGAAGTAAAGAAGGTTGACGGGTTTACCAAAAAGCTGAAAATGACCCAGCCTTATTATGAAGCGTCTTTGGGAAAAGTCATAGATTACCCGCTGACAAGAGCAGGGGGTGTGCTTGTAGCTATTATCGGGGTGGGCATGCTTTCCGGCTTTTTCGGTCTGGGAGCAGGCTGGGCAATTGTCCCTGCACAGAACCTTATAATGTGTGTACCGCTCAAGGTGGCGGCTGCCAATAGCGGGGTTCTGCTTGGTATGGGTGATTGCATTGCAGTGTGGCCATATCTTCTTATGGGAGCCATAATTCCGGTATTTGCCGCACCATGGCTGGTGGGTCAGGTACTGGGAGGACTACTGGGAGCATTGATACTTATCAAAGTCAAAGCCGGATTTGTCAGGTTTTTGTTGATCGGATTCATGTTTTTCGCATGCTTTGGACTGCTGACCAAGGGACTGACCATGTTGGGAGTTATCGGGACTGTCCCGCTCTGGATCAATGGTCTGGTGTTTGTCACTATTTTTACACTAGTCATCATATCAATAGTTAGATATATGAAGGCAGAAGGCTGATAGGAGGTGAATGATATGAGTGTTGACGAAAGACCTAAAATGCCGGCATCACAGCTCGTTTATGGTGAGATAGTCTATTGGGTTACTGTGGTAGCGGCGCTAATATGCTCGATAGGGCCTTTTATATCATTGAAAAATGTGGACAACAATATATTGAACCCGCATTTTCTTTTTGCCGGGATTTTTGAGGGCAAGAGCCCTGAAGCCATCTGGCAAGAAGTAGGTGGAGGGTTCCCTGGAGGGCACTTCTATCTGAATAACTTTGGGATGGGTGACGGATTTACACAAGCTGGATTGGCTTTGGGCTGCAGCGTCGGCATATATGGACTCATAGCCGCCTCCTTTTGCTTTTTAAAGGAGAAAAATACACTCTTTTTTGTATTGTCGCTCTGGGTTACGTTACTAATCTGTGTTTCTATGATAGGTATAGTATAAGGGCATTAGCTTAAGCCCTACCGCACAGACTAAAATGAACAAAAGGCCTGTATTGCTGCTTCCCTGCAGCAGTACAGGCCTTTTTTGTGCACGCCATTCATGCGTCCACTATCTCTCAGGAATCTGACTACTGATTCCGCGCACAATTAAATATTGAATGCTAAATGTTGAATGTTGAATTAAGGTATATGTTTTTTAAACGTTCTTCCACAATTCAGCATTCACAATTCACAATTCAGCATTGTCTACAAAGGGATGTATCTCGGGCTTTTTGAGCGGATTAACACCATGCCAAGATGAAAATAAAAAAGGCCCTCTCAATTTTCACTGAGAGAGCCCATTCAAATCAACATTGAGGCCGTCTGAGGACTTCGTGCGTATCAGTCTATGTAACTCTCACTCTGACAGGCCGAAAAAGCGAGTGCCTATTTTTCTATATTGAAGACCGGTTTAGCTACTTCGGAGTTACCATCACGGCACAAGGAGCATGCCCGATCACTCTCTCGGTGACACTTCCCACCAGCAGTTTTGACAGTCCAGTCCTTCCATGGCTACCCATTACAATAAGATCTATACCCCTCTCTTTGGCCTCCTTAACAATAAATTCATGGGCCGTCCCCCCCATGTGTACGATAGTTTCGCATGAGAGGTTTTCTTTTTCAACAATTTCTTTACCTTTTCCCAGGGTCTCACGGATTTCCGCTGACAGCTTTTCTTCAAGAAGCGGTGCCACTGCCATTTGACCAGGATAGAGATCAAGCACGGAAATTAAGTAAATAGAACTATTGCAGACTTTAGCTAAGCTGATTGCCTGATCAAGGGCCTTATAGGCATGTTCTGACCCATCAAGGGCCACCAAAAGTTTTTCTCCGCGGGTTAAGGGACAAGCTCCGTGTTCAATTATCATACTCAAAGCCTCCTCTCGCTAGTGTATTATAGTTTATTTTTATAACGACATTATCTCCATGTCAATGTAAAATAAATAATTATCCTTTGAAAAACTAATGGAACTTAGGGGCTTCGCCCCAATTGGAATGTTGGAATACTGGAAATGGGCTATCCACTGCGCTACCCTAAACGACAAATTGTAGGTTGGGTTAAGCCGTCGGTTGCAACTAATTTTGTTGGGTTCGCTAATTTTGCGGTGATCTCAGTGCGTTGAGGTTCTATTAAGTCAGGCGAACCCAACAAAAGTGATGACTATAACCGCTTAACCCAACCTACAATATACCCAAGGACAATGAAGTGGATACCCCCTTTACTGGAATTATGGGTTCGTGGGGAATAGTGTCTTATTGTAAAAATTCAGGGGTTAAGGAATGATAAAGTACATGGGACGAATACTCATCATCATATCGGTTGTCTTTGTTTTGCCCGGTATTGTCTCCGGAACTGAGTTTACCCAGAGGTTCAATGCAAAAGAAGGTTTCACGTTAAAATTGCCGGACAACTGGGTCCGAATTCCAGGGGAAATCCTGGATGAACATTCCATGAAGTTGCAACTGACCGCACCTGATGCTGAAAAATCTGCATATGATTATGGTTTTCAATTGTCCGGCGCTGAGCATTGGTTTGCATGCCCGTACATACTTATTTGGCTGAACAAGTCAGGCCGAATTCCTGAAGGCAAGATGGAGAAATTAACTAAAGAAAAAAAAGGATTAAAACCAATCGAGGAAAGAATCAGTGGGATTCCGAATACAAAGGTCGGAGAGGTCCTATACGATTCGGATGATCACACTTTATGGATGACCTTCATGGCAGATGCGGAAAAGGTAAAAGGTCTTATAGCTACAAAGCTGACCAGGAAGGGCTGCATCCAGATAATATGTTACGCTGAAGATAAGGATTTCAACGAATACCGTAAGCTGTTTGAAGATATTGTGAAAAACATTTATTTAAGCAAAGATCTGGAATATAAACCTCGAATAACGGATTCCATACCCATCATTTCACAAATCAACTTTGACAAGCTCCTTTCACACGTTTTCACTGGCGCGCTTCTGATCTGTGCAATCTGGTTGCTGTTAAACAGAATTAAGAAGAAGTCCTAGAACCTCTGCCATCTCAAGCCTCTCAGGCCCAGTATAATGGCGAGAACACTGAGTATGAAAAGCCAGG
>CBETWD010000101.1:0-8324 GCA_965539945.1 uncultured bacterium | reverse complement strand
CCCAGTTCCCTCAAGGCATTCAGTCCTTCTCTGTTTCCCAAAGCAACAACTATATCACTACCCCTGATAATATAGTCAGGGGGCAAGGTTAATGTCATCTCGCCTGAAGATTGCTGGACCGCCAGCACTGTAATACCTAACTTCTGGCGCAGAGCAGCGTCCATAAGGCTCACACCATCCAGTGAGGATTTGGAATCTATCTCCACCTGCTCAATACTGAGGTCAAAGGTGGACGAATGGACTGCCAGGTCTAAAAACTCTGTCACAGTGGGTTGGAGCACTGCAAGGGCCATACGCCTTGCCCCTATCTCATATGGAGAGATGACTCGATTTGCTCCTGCCTGGATCATCATTTTTTCCGCATTGGCGTCATCTGCTCTTGCCACTATTAACAGCCCGGGATTCAGCGATCTGGCCGTGAGAGTGATGTACACGTTATCCGCGTCAGTACTTAATACGCAGATAATTCCTTCTGCCCGCTCAACACCTGCCTGAATCAGGATCTCGTCATGGGTCGCATTGCCGGTTACATACAAAAGATTATTTATTTCTATCTCCTGTATAATAGAGGGATCATTTTCTATTACCACTAAGGGAAACTGTCGCTCTTTAAGTACCCTGCATATTGACATTCCAATTCTTCCATAACCACAGATAATAAAGTGTTGTTTCAGTTTGGAAATGGTCTTTCCCATTTTCCTTTTTCCCAGGAGTCCCTTAAGATGTCCCTCAAAAATTGCCCCTGCCAGTACCCCAAGGGCATAGAAAAAAAAACCTACACCCATGGCAATCAGCAAGGCGGTAAATATGCGCCCTGCCGAACTTAAGGGGTGGACCTCATCATACCCGACAGTAGTCAGTGATATGGTTGTCATGTAAACGGCATCAAGGACATCCCAGCCCTCAATGATCACATAACCAGTGATGCCAAGTATCCAGAGGCCAATGAGAAGTGCAGCTACTGTTAGTAGCCTGCGTTTACCATACATCCTTCCTTACTTTATACGAACTGATCTTGAAAGGACCTTGCTAAAATTCCTTAATCCCAATCGGTAATCAGAGGGCAGGTGCACATGGATAGCTCTAAAGCGGGCATCAGAAAGTGCCTCGAAGTCTCCAACCGCCTGGGCAAACTGGATATGCCAGAGAGAGACACCGAGATCCGGGATCACCGGATAGTCCTTTGCCCTTTTTCGAGTAAAGATCAAAAAAGCCGCGGAACTGGGGCCACCTTTGTAAATCTGGCCTGTAGAATGGAGATACCTCGGGCCATAGCCCATGGTCGTAGCGCATCCCTTCTCCTCTCTCACAAAATAGCGCATTTCCCCTATTATTGCTTCCATCTCCGGATCATAGGGTAAATAAGGGAGAAATGCCAAATAGCCCCAGGTCGGCAGGACATGGAATATGTCTCTCAAGGCCCTTGGAAGACTCTTCATGGACGCGGCCAGCATCTCTGAAGCCCGGAAATGAATTTGACTGTTTGGATCTACCCAAAACTTTATGGGCATCTTGCCTTCAGCGCGATAGACATCAAGGATTGCTCCGGTCTTTTCCTTTGAACGTCTGACATCCGGTTCATCAAAGGGATTAACGCCCAAAAAGTGAGAGGCCAGGGCGGTCGCCATCTCCCATAGGAAAAACTGGGCCCCCAGATCATACAGATCTTCCAGCCACAACTCATAAACAGGAAAATCGGCCCTCTGTAGCTCTGACACAAAACCTTCCAAGGAGTCCTTTCCCTGGATCCCTTTTATCCTCAGGTAAACAAAAATACGTTCTCCACCATAAAATCCTGGAATCCCGGTGGATTCGCCAATAATGGGAACCAGCCCCCTGGTCTCTTTACCGGTACTCTCCGCCACAAGCTGCTCCAACCAGAGGCCAAAGGCCTTGATTGGTGAATCAGCAAGGATGGTCAGCTTGTCCCTGCTTTGAACCCCGAACTCTCCCAAGAATTCCCCAAGTCCATATCCTGGATTTTTATCCAATGGCATATCCGGACCACACTTGCTGACCATCTCCTCGGCCCTTTGAAGGAGCCTGTCAATATCCACCCCCAACAGGGCCGCAGGAACCAGTCCGAAGTAAGAGAGTGCTGAATACCTTCCTCCTATGTCAGAAGGATTAAGAAAAATCTTCAAAAAGCCATGGTCATTTCCCAACTTTTCCAAGGAAGTTTCTGGGTCTGTAATAGCCACAAAATGCGAACCGGGATCAGATACCTCATTCTCCAGCAATGGCCAGAAGTAATTAAACAGGGCATTAGGTTCCACAGTAGTACCGGATTTACTGGCCATTAAAAAAAGTGTTGAGTTCCAGTCCCCGTTTCGGGCAACATTCTCCACCTCATCAGGATCGGTTGTGTCAAGGACCTTCAATATGGGAAATCCTTCCTGAGACCCGAAGACTTGACTCAAAACCAGAGGACAGAGGCTGGACCCTCCCATGCCAAGAAGCACTATCCGTTTGATACCTCGCTGTCTCACATCTTGTGCGAAACCTTCTATTTCTCCCTGAGCTTCTCTCATTCTTGGGATAACATCCAGCCAGCCAAGACGATCTGTGATCTGCTTTTGAATCTCCGGGTCCTTGGCCCAAAGAGACGGATCTTTTTTCCAAAAACGAGAAATTACAGCTTTTTTTTCAACATTTGACAGATATGATGGACGATGAAACACCCGCAATCCTCCCATTAGCAATTTTTTTTAGCCAGACTCAACTGATTGTAGAACTTTAAGTCATATACCCCGGCACTGCAAATAATTTATGCAGCAGAGGCTCACGAAATAGTAGATTTTTCTTTTGTGGGACTTTATAATAAATGGTTATGAAAATGTTATCAAAATAGGAGTGAGATATCAAATATGACCGTAATAATTTCCAAAGGCAAGGACCCTCAAAAGGCTAAGCCCTGTTCTATCCATACCCAAATAAACCCACACATGGGTCGCCGTATAATTTGTCCTCACTGCGGAAACGAATGGAACTTTTACCAAATAGCAGAGGAAGTTAAGCTCACTACGCGGTATGTCCAAAACGCCGACGGAAGCTTTACTCCCCTTAGCGATGATTCCAGAATCCTGGGAGAAGTAAAACTTTACTGCGGGGAGTGCCAGGCGGATCTAAGCGAATTCCATAACAGGTTCCTGGAGATGCTTTTTTGAATCCTAATCGCCCTCCACTTATTCTTACAGACAACCGCTCTTTTAGAACACATCTTTCAGAGCTGGGTCCCGGAGACACAGTGGTCGGACTATTAAACATCAAGCCCACAGAGCAAGTCCTGTTCCTGGACCTTGTAGAGCGCGGTATCCGGCTATTTCCTCCGGCACTAGCCCAGCAACTCAGCAGGTCAAAGTGCCTGCAGGCCATGGTCTATAAAGAGTGGATGGTGCCCCATACCTTTGTGGCCAGGGACCGCCACGACATGATCAAACAAATAAATACCTATGGGCGGGAAAAAATCGGACCAGTGGTTACAAAACAAAATCGTTTTAATTGCGGCCTTGGTATACACTTGTGGTCGTCAATCGAAGACGCTTATAATCAGATATGTTTTGGCTCTCTTGACTATCCTTTTGTCGTACAACCTTTTGTAGAGACAGCGATCGATGTGAGGGTCGTAATAATAGGAGATTATTCCGAGGCCTATTGGCGGAGCAACCCCCACTCATTTCGCAACAACATGTTCTGCGGCGGAAATAGCGGTGAGCACAAGCTTTCATCTGATCAATGGGATCTCTGCCGAAATGTAATGGAGCGGGGGAAATTCCCCAATGCTCACGTAGACCTCATGGTTACCATGGACGGGACCACTTATTTGGGTGAAATAAACCTTAGGGGAGGCCTAAAAGGAGCCAAAATTTCCGGGCCGGAATATCAAGAGCGAATAAAGGCCATGGAGGAAGCCTTTATTAAGTCCATAAAAGGGGATAAACGGCCTTTTCGTTCAGACACTAATTACTGATTCTGTGGTTCAACAACTGCTATGCGATTGACTAGCTGCAGAATGGCTTTTTTCAGGAGGGCTGGTGGATCAATAAACTCTAAACCCAGTCCGGTATCCCCCTTTCCCCCTTGAAGGTTTACCCATGCAACCCTTGCAGTTACTACTACCTCGTGGAGGTCTTCAATGGAGAATACCAGTTTGAGATTGGTCCCAACGGGAACGGGTTCATCTGTACAGATAAACATCCCTTCGGCAGAGATGTTCTTGCTGTATGAAATAAGATAATTGCCCTCGTGGGAATAGTCTACTTTAAATCGGGTGGGGACACGGACACCTGCTCTTCGTTCAGTCTTAGACATTTTCTCTCCCCTTTCCTGACCGGCATGTCTTGCTGGTCATATGCAACTAAAAAACTTGGTGTATCATCGTTCTAAAGTATCAATCGGAAGATTGCCGTCTGAACTGAAGTGATCGGGTCAATTTGAGTAATTTTATACGAAATCACTAATCCGGAACTATCCGGCATCCTTCCCAAAAATCCGTTATAATCAGGAAAAATGGATACAACACAAATAACTATTAAAAAAAAGCAATCTATTGCTGTTACTATTAATTCAGTGGCTTATGGCGGGAAAGGGATCGCCCGACTTGATAATTTTGTAATTTTTGTCAGAGATGCGCTTCCCGGTCAGCATCTGAAGGTAAAAATTATTAAAAAAAAGCCTTCATTTGCTGAAGCGATTATTGAAGAAATTATTACTCAAAGTCCGGATTATATAGATCCCAAATGTATATATTTTAATGATTGCGGTGGTTGTACTTTTCAGAATCTTCAATATCCAGCACAGTTAAAAATAAAAAAGCAGCAAATTGAAGATGTTTACACACATTTAACAAACTTGACACCCGTAAAGATTTTGGAACCTTTAGCGTCGCCTGAAATCTGGGGCTACAGAAATAAAATGGAATTTTCTGCCGGAGATAATCGATGGTTGATGAAGGAAAATGATCCTGAAACGCCAAAAGATTTTGCAATTGGCCTGCATGCTCCCAGGCGATTTGATAAAATTTTAGATGTAAAAAAATGCCTTTTACAAAATGATACTCGAAATAAAATATTTTCGGATATCCGTAAATGGATGAGGGAAAATAAAATCACTTTAGATAATCCAAGACATCACACAGGATTTCTTCGCAACATTATGATCCGCGAAGGAGCTCATACCAATGAGATAATGATCAATTTTATTACTCGAGAGAATGGGGAAAAAATATTAAAGCCTTTGATTGATGACCTGACTGCACATTATCCGGAAATTACTTCCGTGGTAAATAATATTACAAAATCAAAAGGTCAAACTTCCCAGGGCGGCAAAGAAATTCTACTTTACGGCAACTCTGTTATTCACGATACAATCGGCGGTATTCAGTATGAAATTTCTGCCAATGCATTTTTCCAGACAAATACAAAAGGTGCGGAACAATTATATGGTGTTGTCGGAAAATTCGCCGGGGGAACGGATAAACCGGTTATTTGGGACTTTTATTCAGGAACAGGGTCAATTGCCTTGTTCCTGGCGGATGTTGCAAAAAAGGTCTATGGCTTTGAAGTTGTTCCTGCAGCAGTAAAAAATGCCAATGAAAATACACAAAAAAATAATATTAATAACTGTGAATTTTTTGAAGCAAATTTAGATAAATTTCTTCAAACGAATCAGGAATTGATTCAGTCCTTAGTGCCTCCTGATATTGTTGTGATTGATCCACCGAGAGCTGGAATCCATCCGAAATTTCTCAAGGAGATTGTGAACTTGGACGCTCCAAAGATTATTTATGTTTCCTGCAATCCATCCACTCAAGCACGGGACATTGAACAGCTTGTGACACATGGTTATAAAATCGAAATGATTCAGCCAGTGGATATGTTTCCCCACACCTGGCATATTGAATCCGTGGCATTACTGACGAAATGAAAATTAATTCACAACATGAAACCTTACCACAGGCTCTGCTCCTTTTATAACAATGCTGAGCATAATATCACCAAATCGGGCCTTGGAGGAAAAAGAAATGAGATCTAACTACTTACAACGCATGAAGCGGGTGCATGCCGTCCTGGCAGGCCGGGGCTTGGACGCGCTTCTTATAACGTGTCCTGAAAACCGTCGATATTTAAGCGGATTTACCGCAGATGACGTTGGCATCTCCGAATCAGCAGGTGCGCTTTTAATCCTTCGCAAAGAGGCCTTTTTGCTCACAGACGGCCGCTACGAAGTCCAGGCAAGGGATGAGGCCCCTGACTGGCGTCTGGTCATATACAGACGCGGTCTGGCCCATGCCCTGAAGAATCTGATGCATGACTGCAGTGTACACAACCTTGCTTATGAACCTGTTTTTTTGTCTTGCCAACGCCTTGATGCCATTAAAAAGGCCCTGCCTGAAACAGAGTTTGTCTCACTTGGGGGCCGGATCGAGACTATGCGCTCAATTAAATCGTCTTCAGAAATTGAATCCCTTAAAAAAGCCATCTCTGCAGCCGAGAAAGTGCTTGATGGCATATGGAAAGACATTGGACCCGGCATGACGGAGAAGGAGATTGCCTGGCGTATCATCGAGGGCCTATGGCAACATGCAGAAGGTCCTTCCTTTTCTCCCATTGTGGCCTCCGGACCCAATGCCGCCCTGCCCCATGCCGTTCCCACAGACAGGCCAATCGCAGAGGGCGAGCCCATACTTATAGACATGGGGGCCAGGCTGGGAGGATACTGCTCGGACATGACAAGGACTATTTTTCTTGGTGAACCCAGATCGCCATTCAGGAAAGTATACGCTATAGTCCGCAAGGCCCAAATTGCCGCCCAGGAAGCCCTTAAAGCCGGGCTTACAGGCAAACAGGTGGATCAAGTAGCCAGAGATGTAATCAAGGATGCCGGCTACGGCCCAAGGTTCGTCCATTCCCTGGGGCACGGAGTGGGGCTTGCGGTCCATGAGGCGCCGACCCTCTCACAACGGTCACGGAAAAAGCTAAGGCCCGGGATGGTAGTCACTGTTGAGCCTGGAATATATCTCCCGGATCAGGGCGGGGTTCGTCTTGAAAACATGGCGCTTGTAGAGGCCGATGGGGCCACAATACTCAGCAAAAATGACTGGTTCTATGAATTTTGACAAGGCAACTACACTGCCTGCTTATTGCCTGCTGCTTGCCGTCCAGGAAAAAACAGGTCTTACAGAGCACCTTACGGAATTACGCCGGCGTCTGATCATTTGCTTTGTTGCGGCATGTGTGGGCTTTGGCATTTGCTACGCAGTAATTGAGCCGATCTTTGCCATGCTCTCAAAGCCCCTTGAGGCAGTCCTGCCTCCTGAAACCAGCCTGATCTTTACATCATATCCCGAGGCCTTTTTTACCTATCTTAAGCTGGCTCTCACATGCGGAATTTTTGTAGGAAGTCCTGTTATTCTATATCAGATATGGGCATTTGTGACCCCTGGGCTGTATGAACATGAAAAACGCTGGACCCTGCCCTTTGTCATATGCTCGTCATTCCTGTTCATTGGGGGCGCAATCTTTGGATATATGGTGGTATTTCCCACTGCTTTCAAATTTCTTGCCGGTTATTCAGGTGAGAGCCTGCGCCTGTTGCCAAGTGTCAGCGAATACTTCACGCTGACGATCCGCCTTCTTCTTGGCTTTGGGCTCGCCTTCGAGCTACCGGTTTTCATAGTATTTCTGGGCCTGGTGGGCCTGTTAGATGCGTATACACTCAGGAAATACCGCAAGTATGCCATTCTTATAATATTCCTCACGGCAGCAATCCTTACTCCGACACCTGATGTCCTAAACCAGTTACTCCTGGCCGGACCTCTTCTGGTCTTGTACGAATTCAGTATCTTACTGGTATGGTTAGTGGGTGCGAAAAGAAGAAAGGCTTGATGAAGCGACTATAAGTAAAGGAAATACCGCTGCATATCTCCTCCCCTGATGGAGTTGCTCGGCGATATTTCCATGAAAGGAAGGTGAATAGTGGAAAAATCCAAAATAGCACTGAAACCCTACCTGGATACAATCACCGGGTATTGCAGCACCCTTTCAAATGAAGAGCTGACAGATATCATTACCAGTCTCGCAAAGGATGTCCCGACCTCGGGCAGGGTCGGCTTTTTGGAAAAGCTCCGATCAAATCTCCCTGATCACAGGGTGGAAATGATGCCTGAAGTAGGTGAGATTGAACAGATTCTGGATGGTATGCAGGCACTCAGGGAAAGCATTGAGGAAAGGATCGAGTCCATCGAAGACGGAAGTTACTGGGATGATCGTGATGAATATTATGACGACGATCCTGACTATGTCAGCGAATATCAGGTTGAAGAG
>CBETWD010000100.1:0-8440 GCA_965539945.1 uncultured bacterium | reverse complement strand
ATTCAACATTCAACATTTATTGTGCGCCGCAGATTGGGTTTTTTCAGCGGAATCAGTTATCAGAATTCTTATCGGCAAGAAACTTAACAAACTTAAAACTGACTTGAGTAGGTGGCCACTATGTCAAGAAATGCAAAGATCAGCAGGACTACAAAAGAAACCGACATAAATTTGAGTCTTAACATAGATGGCCAGGGGAAGGCCTCCATAAACACAGGAGTGGCCTTTTTAGACCATATGTTGACACTCTGGACTGTGCATGGCTTTTTTGATCTGGATCTCGAGGCCACAGGAGATCTGGATGTCGATGCACATCATACGGTAGAGGATATAGGGATATGTCTGGGAAAGGCTTTGGCCCAAGCCTTAGGGGACCTGAGCGGCATAAGGCGGTTTGGAAATGCTTCCATACCTATGGAGGAAACGCTGGCTTATGTAAGCCTTGACATCTGCAATAGGCCTTATCTGGTTTACAAGGTGGATTTTCTTACGTCCAAAATAGGGAATTTTGACACGGAACTGGTTGAGGAATTCCTGCGGGCCATGGTGGTAAATAGCGGCATGACTCTCCACGTTCAGGTACCTTATGGAAAAAACAGCCATCATATTGCGGAAGCGGTCTTCAAAGCCTTAGGCAGGGCTATTGATCAGGCAACACAGTTTGATCCCAGATTAAAAGGCCCTCTTTCCAGCAAGGGAACGCTATAGTTTTCAGAAACAGGAGAGGTAACGGATATGAAAAGTACAAATTTCAGAACATCCCCAGCCATTTTCACTTTTATGCTGTTATTTTGCCTGATTGCCCCTCTTTTGTTTTTGCAGGGATGCAACGGCTTTTTTCAAAAAAGGGGTGAAACAAAACAGACTCCGCTTCCAGTGCTAAACCGGATTGCGGTTCTTCCAATGGACCGGGCATCTGCCCAGCCTAGTCTGGAAAGGCCAACCTGCCTCTTGAGCGGCCCTTTGCCTGATGTCCGCAAGATAACGCCGGAGGCAAGCAGTGAAGTGACTCGTCTTTTATTTCAAAAAATTCAGGGTGATCAAAGGTTCTTGATTGTGTCTGAGGGCCGGTGCATAGGTTTTTTGAATTCCCTGTTAGCCACGGACATAAAGGCTTCCGAGCTCCGGTTGATCCAGGCATTTGGCGAGGAACTCAAAGTAGATGCCGTATTGTACAGCAAGCTCTTCAGGTTTGAAGATCGCATAGGCGGAGAGTATTCGGTCAAAAGGCCTGCCTCTGTGGCCTTCACCCTCCAAATAATCCGGGTTTCAGACGGAGCGACACTTTGGCGTAATACGTTTGATGAGACACAACAGGCACTAATGGAAAATCTCCTGAAAGCCGGGCTGTACAGAAAAACAGGCTTACGCTGGCTTACCGCCACCCAACTGGCGGACTATGGCCTTAGCCACGCCGTTGACGAACTCAAGAATCTCCTTCCATGATTTCCGGCTGGATGGTAGTTGTTCGCTCCCTGCCAAAAAATGTGAACGGTTATGCCAAATGAAAATATCAACTAGCCAGGTAGTTGAATTCCTGGAAGGCCAGCGTTTTATCTGCGCCCAGTGTCTCGCTAAGAAGGGCGCCAGATATCACTTACTGACCCATCTTGGGAGGGAAATCAACCTTGCCTCCAGCCGTTTTATCCATGTATCTACACAGCAATTATCTGCTAAACCAAGAGATCTCCGTATTAAGAAACTATACGAAATCTATGCCCGCAGAGAGGCACTGAAAGAAAAAATCAATATTCCTGAACTCTGGGAACTGGTTCAAGACGAACAGGCACTCTGGCCTCCGGGGAAACTGGCTGAACTGGCATTTGACCAAGCAGTGGGGCCCGACCATGAGGCCGCCTTTATTCGGGCGGTAATAGACGATCACACGTACTTCAAATTCAGAGAGGGGATGATAAAAGTCCAATCTCCTGAGGCTGTCAAGCGAATTCTGGATCAACGTGCCAGAGAGGTAGAACGTTTTGCACGACTTATCAGGGGAAGCCAATGGCTTGAGGACCTGTGGTCAGACAACTCATCAAAAAAAGACCAGGCCATTAAAGAACTTGATGACCCGGATATTTCGTTCTGGATATCAAATATTAAAAACTTCTGTATAAACGGAGACGAGTCAGAGCAAGCCGTTCTGGTTCGCGAACTGTTCAGACAGGCAGGCCTTAGCAACCCCACAGCCCCCTTTAATACCCTTATCAAGGCAAAAATATGGGATGAAGAAGAAAATCTTGAGTTGCTCAGATATGAAATAGACACCGAGTTTTCCAAAGCGGTCATCCGACAGGCGGAAGCGCTGGCTGAATTCCCGGCAGATACAAAAAAAGAAGGCCGGGAGGACCTGACCGGGCTCCATACTTTTACCATAGATGGACCGGAAAGCCTGGATCTTGATGACGCATTGAGCTTCAGAGAGGTCAATAACGAATGGGAAATCGGTGTCCACATAACCGACATCGGGCTTCAGATAGAGCACGACACCCCTTTATTTAAAGACTCAATCCAGAGGGGAACAACCATTTATTTGCCGGATCGTAAAATCTCAATGCTCCCTGAAATACTTTCCCAGGGGGCTTGGAGCCTTGAGATGGGAACGGATCGCAGGGCCCTATCCTTCTTCATATATTTGGACCCGAAAGGAAACATCCTCTCCCAGCGAATAGTCCGTAGCGTAATCAATGTTAAAGAGCGCCTTACATACGAGGACGCCGAGGCAAGAATAGCGGAAGAAGGACATCTACTTCACACTCTTTATGAACTCTGCGTGGCCCGCCAGACCAGAAGAATTGAAGACGGCGCCCTTCCTCTGCCCATCCCCGAACTTGTCATACAGGTTGATGAGGCCGGAGAGGTAGAAGCAGGACTTTCTCAACCCGGGCCAGGCCGTTTTCTTATAGCAGAATGCATGATTCTGGCAAATCTTGTAGCAGCCCGATTTGTGAAGAATCATGCTATCCCGGCACTTTACCGAAGCCAACCTCCACCAAGGGACCGCATTATCTCCGGGAACGAAACAGATCTGTTGGCCAATTTCAGGCAAAGAAGACTCATCAGTAAAGGTAATCTGGGGACTGAGCCTGACATACATCACGGTCTTGGTCTGGATGTATATACCACTATAACTTCTCCATTAAGACGTGGGGTTGACCTCCTTATGCAGCAGCAGATTACATACATGCTGGCGAGAGGCAAACCACTTCACGCAAAAGAGGACCTGATAAAATTTGCCATATACCTCCAACAGGGCCTTAGTGCTGCTGCTGCAGTACGCCAGGCAAGGACCCGTTACTGGCTGCTGAAACACATGGAAAAAAGGAAAGATACACCACTTGACGCCTGGATACTGGAAACAGGTCACCACAAGATACTTGCCGTACTTTCGGATTATCTTCTGACTGTGGAACTTCCGATAATACCGGGACAGAGGTACTCCTGGGACCAACAAGTCAAGGTGCGAATCAAAAAAGTCAACGCCAGGGAAAATATTCTAAAAATGGACTGGGGACACTAGGAATTTGGTGATTTGGTGATTTAGTGATTTGGTGATTGAATTATGAAAAATAGCAATCTTCACAGGAACATACTTGTAAGTTCACTTTTGTGTTTCGGCAGTCTGACCGGTCTGGCGGGCGCAGCAGTCTATTTTGATCCCACTCTTATGAATAACTGGATCGGCCCTGCCATTCTGGGAGCCCCTCCTGCAATTGGCCTGATCTTCTATCTCCTAGCGAGATCATGGACGAAAGGAATGACTCCTTCTCAGGACGTAGAGAAAGCTATCGAACCTAAAACAGAAGAGGAAATCACAACAAGTTCTGAAACAGCACCGCCTCCGGACAAATCTACGGTTGATGACGATTTCAATCACCAAATCACCAAATCACCAAATCACCAAATTCCTCATGCCTCGGAGATCGCTATAGTCCAGACTTTGGGCTTGCTCCAACGGGAAGGCCGGCTCATTGACTTCCTGCAGGAGGACATAGAGCCCTATGACGATGCCCAAATAGGTGCTGCGGTCAGGGAAGTCCATCGTGGGTGCAGGGCCGCGCTAAAGGAAGTTTTTGGGCTCTCGCCTGTGCTTAAGGCCGCCGAGGGAAGCCAGGTGGAAATAGAGGAAGATTTTGACCCTACCCGGATCAAACTCATAGGCAATATCCAGGGCAATCCCCCTTTTAAAGGAACACTCCGCCACTGCGGGTGGAAATTCACTGAAGTACACCTGCCCGAATGGACGGCAAAGGAGAAGACCGACGTCCTGGCACCTGCGGAAGTGGAGATATCGTGAGTGAGTCACGATACATTGTCGGCATAGACCTTGGTACCACCAACTGTGTCCTTTCTTACATAGACACCCAAGAACATGATCTCACGACAGCCCCAATAAATATTTTTCAGGTACCTCAACTTGTAGCCCCGGGAGAAGTCGGTGAAAAGGATCTTCTCCCCTCCTTTATCTATCTCCCCACGGATCAGGAAAAGCAGGGGGAAAGACTCACAATGTCATGGAATCCGTTTAGTGACCGGGTAGTCGGGACCTATGCCAAATCCAGAGGGGCAGAGGTCCCTGGAAGGCTTGTTGTATCCGCCAAGAGCTGGCTATGTCATACCGGGGTGGATCGCACCGCCCCGATTCTGCCTGCAGACGCCCCGGAAGATGTGCAAAAACTCTCCCCGATTGTGGCCTCGGCCTCATACCTGCGCTACCTTAAGGCAGCTTGGAACCAGACTGTTGCCAAAGAGAGCAAAGACCGGCTGGAAGAGCAGGTTATCTATCTTACCATTCCCGCATCCTTTGATGCAGTGGCCAGAGAACTCACCGTAAAAGCCGCAAACTCAGCAGGCTTTGATAACATTACACTCTTGGAAGAGCCTCAGGCGGCCTTTTATGCGTGGCTCCACGCACGCCGGGATAGCTGGAAGGAGGAAGTGGGGCCAGGGGACCTTATACTGGTCTGCGATATAGGAGGAGGCACCACGGATTTCAGCCTGATTCGCGTCACCAGCGAAGACGGAGAGCTCGGTCTTGAGCGGGTAGCAGTGGGGGATCACATACTCCTTGGAGGCGACAACATGGATCTTGCCCTTGCATACAGCCTCAGCGAAGGCTTGAAAGCCAAGGGTACCATGCTTGATTACCTCCAGATGCAGACACTCTGGCATAATGCCCGTATAGCAAAGGAAAAACTCCTTGCAAATCAAGAGATTTCAGAAGTCCCTGTAGTTATTCCGGGACGGGGATCAGGCCTTGTAGGCGGCACTGTCCGCACCGCCCTGGGAAAAGAACAGGTGGAATCGTTGCTGCTTGAAGGTTTTCTCCCTGCCTGCAAAAGCAAAGAACGGCCTCAACATCATCCCAGGCTCGGTCTCCAGGAAATGGGGCTGCCCTATGTGAGCGATACTGCCATAACCAGACATCTCGCCAGGTTTCTTGATATCCATTCAGATAAATCCGATTCCTCCCAAGGTGTGCAGGGACCCACTGCCATCCTGTTCAATGGAGGGGTATTAAAGCCCCGGATTATACGCCGGCGCATATTAGAAATTATTGCTCCATGGCTGCATGAAAAGGGATCTCCTGAACTAAAGGAGCTTGCAAGCCCGGATCTGGACCTTGCTGTCGCGCAAGGTGCATCATATTACGGCCTTGTATGCAGAGAAGGGGGACTCAGGATCCGTGGAGGCATCGCCCGTTCATACTACTTGGGGATTGAAGTCGCCAGGCCGGCAGTACCCGGCCTCCCTCCAGCCATAAAGGCCCTCTGTGTTGTTCCTCAGGGCATGGAAGAAGGCAGTTCAGTCTCCCTTCCGGAAAGGACTTTCGGACTTGTAGTCGGACAACCTGTGGAATTTCGTTTTCTGGCTTCTACTATCAGGCCGGATGATAGTGTTGGAGATCTGATCAATGACTGGGATGAAACCATAGAACCCATAACGACCCTTCAGACATCCATGGAGGCATCAGGAATTGAACCTGGAACCGTGATACCCGTACAACTCGAGGCCACGGTCACGGAAATAGGCACCCTGGCTTTGTCCCTGGTTTCAAAAGAAAAAGACCTCCGTTTTGATCTGGAATTTAATGTGCGTGGCTGAGTATATTATTCCATGTCATCAATAGTCCCATTTGACGCCCAGGAACGTCTCCTGACCCAGGCCAAGAAATACATATCTGATCCAGGACTAATAATTGCTGAAAAAGATCGGGCAATACCTCTGTTACTGCGGGCGCTCAAGCTTGGAGAGCTTAAACTCAGACGAGAACTTATCTTATTATTGGGAAGCTTTGCCAAAGAGGATGTCTACTGGCCATTGTATGAGATTATGTGCGACCCGGAAGAGCCGGACGAACTAAGAGATCAGGCAGCTCTACACCTCAGCGTAATAGGACCCTTTCTGGATGATCCCCATGCCCTGATCAGGAAATTGATTGCAGACCTGAAAGACCCTGATACGGATATCAAAGTCCGTGCCATATTAGCCTTGGGCTGGGAAGGCAATATGGGAGCGGCTTTATCCCTGATTGAATGTCTCTATGACCTTGATGAAGAAATACAGGAAGTAGCAGTCAGTGCGTTGTGTAACCTGAAGGACAGCCGTGTAATCGGGCTTCTGTTTGACAGGATGCAGCATTGCTCTCTGGACCAGAAAAGGGCCATCCTTTTTAATCTGTGGAAGTTCAAGGACAAGCAGAAAGAAGTTGCTGAAATTTACAGCAAAGAACTTGAATGCGGTGAACCTTCCCTGAAACTGGACATACTCATACTCCTGGGCCAACTGGACAACCATATGAGCCACGAGGAACTCTATCGCTCCTTCCTCAAAGATCCCAATCCAAAGATAAGGGCCCTTGCCCTTGAGCGCCTGGGTGCCATGAGGTCAATAGAACTTGAGCATGTTCTCCCTTTTCTGGACGACCCTGCCATGGAGGTTAAAAGGACGGCTATAAGTATTGTCCAAAGCTATAAGAAGTAGGCAGATGCCGAATAATGAATATTGAGAGATGCGGAAAATTATGCAATAAAACTCGTGTTTAATCTGCGAAAATCTGCGTAATCTGCGGATCAGAGATTCCTGGCAACATCCTTTGCAAAATAAGTAATTATGACATCGGCCCCTGCACGGCGGATGCTGAGAAGTGACTCCTCCACGACCCTGGCCTCATCCAGCCAGCCCCTTGAAGACGCAGCCTTTATCATTGAGTACTCACCGCTCACCTGATATGCGGCAATTGGAAGGGTGAACTCCTGCCGCAGAAGATGGATTATATCAAGGTAGGGCATGGCAGGCTTCACCATGAGGATGTCAGCCCCTTCCTCAAGGTCCAATATGGCCTCCCGCATGGCTTCCCTGGCATTTGCAGGATCCATCTGGTATGAGCGACGATCTCCGGATTTAGGAGCGCACTCTGTTGCTTCACGGAAGGGTCCGTAGAATGATGAAGCATACTTTACGGCATAGGACAGAATAGGGACCTGGTCAAAGCCGTGCTCATCAAGGGCCTCCCTTATTGCCCCTACACGGCCGTCCATCATATCGGAAGGCGCTACAATATCAGCCCCTGCCCTGGCGTGGGAGAGAGCGACCTTTGTCAGCAGCTCCAGGGTTGCATCATTGTCTATCCGGCCATTTGAGAGCACACCACAGTGCCCGTGTGAAGTATACTCGCAAAGGCACACATCAGTCACAACAAGGAGATCAGGCACTGACTTCTTTAGGGCTGATACGGCCTTTTGCACCACACCGCTTTTTATCCAGGCATGAGAACCCCTTGAGTCCTTTTTTTCAGGAAGGCCGAAGAGAAGGACTGCATTAATTCCCAGATCAAAGACCTCCTTAGCCTCTTTTACTACTGCATCCACAGAAAACTGGTAGCAACCGGGCATGGCTTCAATAGGCTGCTTAATGCCTTTGCCATGTATAATGAAAAGGGGATAGATAAGGTGTTTCGGGCTCAAGGTGGTCTCACGGATCAGTGCGCGCAGGGATTCCGTGCGGCGCAACCTGCGGGGACGATATTCAGGGTACATCATGGCAACCAATCCTCCAGCCTTTGAAGCAGATCATTTGCAGTAAAAGGCTCCTCAATAAAGCCGCTGCAGCCGGCATCGTGTAAGCGTTCCCTCTCCGAAGAAGATGCCACCGTACATATAAGCACTACCGGTATACTCTCGGTCTCATGGGACTGCTTGAGAAGTACGCTCACGGACAGGGCATCAAGTATGGGGACATCCTTGCGTATGATCACCAGATCAGGCAACTCGGCCTTTGCCAGATCAAGACCTTCCTGGCCGTCTTCGGCAAGGAGCAGTTTGAGCCCGGCTTGATTCGCCAGTTTACGGACCGTCTCAATCACTGACTCGTTATAATCCACAAGGAGTATGGTCTGGCTTTCTTTCACTTGATTACTCTCTACAAAAAAGTTAATAGC
>CBETWD010000099.1:0-8506 GCA_965539945.1 uncultured bacterium | reverse complement strand
ATTATGAAAATCAAGGGAAAAGTCTGGAAATTTGGAAAAAATATAGATACGGATGTGATTATTCCGGCACGCTATCTCAATACCTCGGACCCGGCAGAGCTTGCCAAACACTGTATGGAGGATGCTGATCCTGATTTTTCCAAAAAAATAAGACCAGGAGACATAATAGTCGCGGGGAAAAATTTTGGTTGTGGTTCTTCCAGAGAGCATGCTCCTATAGCCCTTAAGGCAGCAGGCCTTGGTTGTGTAATAGCCCCGAGTTTTGCCAGGATCTTTTATCGCAATGCCTTTAATATGGGCCTTCCCATATTCGAGTGCGATGAGACAGTCAGTGCCCTCGGAGAGGGCGACGATGTGGAGGTGGATGCAGATACAGGAGAGATCCGGGATCTGACTACAGGAGATGTCTTCATGGCCCAGCCCATACCTCCGTTCATGCAGGAGTTGATTTCAGATGGGGGATTGATTCCCCATGTGCTTAAGAGTTTGTAAATGTTGAATGTTGAATTTTGAATGCTGAATTGCGGTAGAACGATTGGAATTGTGAGTTAAGATATATAAAAATTATACCTTAATTCAACATTCAGCATTCAAAATTCAACATTTTTTTTATAAAGGGTTTAGATAATGAATACACACAAAATTGCAGTAATTCCTGGGGATGGTACAGGTCCTGAAGTGATAACTGAGGGTGTAAAGGTCCTAAAGGCCGCGTCTGATCGTTTCGGATTTAAGCTTGGTTTCACATGGTATGATTATGGCGGAGAGCGGTATCTGCGAACAGGAGAGGTCCTCCCGGAGGGAGCAGTGGAAGATCTCAAGCAATACAAAGCCATTTATCTCGGGGCTATTGGTCATCCGGATGTAAGGCCGGGTATTCTGGAAAAAGGGATACTCCTTGCCCTGCGATTTGCGCTGGATCAGTATATAAATCTTCGGCCGGTTATCCTCTATCCCGGCGTAGATACACCCCTAAAGCATAAGGGGCCTGAGGATATAGATTTTATAGTTGTCCGGGAAAATACCGAAGGCCTATATGCCGGGGCGGGTGGTGTGCTCAAGAAAGATACTCCGGATGAGGTCGCTGTTCAGGAATCCATCAATACCAGAAAGGGTGTGGAGCGATGCATCCGTTTTGCCTTTGAGTACTGCAAACGTCGCAATCAGAAAAAGAAACTGACCCTCTGTGGAAAGACCAATGTCCTCACGTATGCCTTTGACCTGTGGGAGCGTACATTCTATGATGTGGCCGGGGAGTACCCTGATATTGCAACGGACTATGCCCATGTGGACGCCACCTGCATGTGGATGGTCAAGAACCCCGAATGGTTTGATGTAATAGTCACTGACAACATGTTCGGGGACATCATTACGGACCTTGGGGCCATGATACAGGGAGGCATGGGGATTGCCGCAGGAGGTAATCTCAATCCGGAGGGTGTCTCCATGTTTGAACCTATAGGCGGCTCGGCCCCCAAGTATACGGGGAAAAATGTCATTAATCCCCTGGCTGCCATATGTGCCGGCCAGATGATGCTGGATTACCTGGGCGAGTACGAGGCCGCAAAGGCTATTGAAGGAGCAGTTAAGAAGGTGGTCAGTCAGGATTTGAAGAGCCTTTCAGCAGGCAGGATGGGCTACAGCACGACCGAGGTAGGGGATCTGGTGGTTGAAGAATTGGGGAATTGGAGAATTGAGTGATTTGGTGATTGAGTGATTGTGGAGGAGTTATGGCAAAGACTTTTAATGTTGCAGTAGCCGGTGCCACCGGTGCTGTCGGTCAAACCATGATAAAGGTGCTGGAGGAACGGAATTTCCCTGTGGGAGAGATCCGTTTTTTGGCCTCTGAACGTTCCGAAGGAAAGGAGCTCTCCTTCAAGACAGAGAAGGTCCGGGTCCGAAAGCTTGATCACGACTCCTTTGATGGTATTGATATTGCTATTTTTTCTGCCGGTGGAGACAGGAGCCTCACCTTTGCTCCTTCGGCTGCCAAGGCCGGCGCGGTAGTTGTGGACAACTCGAACGCATGGCGTATGGATCCCGAAATCCCTCTGGTGGTGCCAGAGGTAAACCCACATGCTGTTTCAGGCTATAAGGCAAAAGGCATTATTGCCAATCCTAATTGTTCCACGATCCAGATGGTTGTGGCCCTTAAGCCATTGTATGACTATGCCCGGATAAAACGCGTTGTCGTATCTACTTATCAGGCCGTATCGGGTTCCGGGAAAAAGGCCATAGTTGAGCTTGAGGATCAGGTGAAGTCCTGGGCCGAGGGCAGGACTCCGGAGTCAAGTGTCTATCCGCACCAGATTGCCTTTAATTGCCTTCCCCACATAGATGTCTTCCTGGACAATGGCTATACCAGGGAAGAGATGAAGATGGTGAATGAGACCAGAAAGATCATGGAAGATCCTGAGATCCAGGTCTCTGCAACTGCTGTAAGGGTACCTGTATTCTACAGTCACTCCGAGGCCGTCAATGTGGAGTTTGAAAAAGAGATCAGCGCTTCCAAGGCGAGAGAGCTCTTTTCCAAGGCACCGGGGATTAAGGTGGTCGATGATCTTTCCCAAAATGCCTATCCGCTTGCCCTAGACGCCGCCGGACAGGACCTGACCCTCGTAGGGAGGATACGAAAGGACATCTCACAGGCCAATGGGCTAGATTTTTGGGTAGTGGCTGACAATATCAGAAAAGGGGCGGCTACCAATGCCGTCCAGATAGCAGAGTTGCTGGTGGAGAAATATCTGTAACCGTTCAAGGTTGAAAAGGGTTCAGCGTTACCTTTGTCCCGCCGTATTCGCTGAATTTGGCTAAGAGACTGGGTTCAAAACCAACTGAACCTTTGAACCGGGAACCATTGAACTTGTAAAACTGAAAGGAGGTCTGTCATGACGGAAAAAGCAGGTCAATATTCTGCGGATTTTGAGAAGGCACTGGAATTAGGGCGTCCGCCCAACGTAGTCAAGCTTTTCCCCAACTCAAAGGCCCTTCTGGTAAGTGGTAAGGTCATTGACAGGGCAATGATGGCCAAGGGCAAGGCCATGACTATTGCGGCTAACGGCAGAAATTATTTTGTCATCCGTGGCGTTTTGGCTGCCGCGCAGAGGGCCGACGCGGCTATACTAATAGAAATAGCCAGGTCGGAAGGCGGCGCAAACGCTTACTGTGCCGTCAATTACTGGAACATGGCCAGGCAGGTGGATCAGGTCTGCAATGAGCTGGGGATCACCATACCAGTAGCAATTCATGCGGATCACTATGGCATTAAGAAAGAAGAAGATGTTGAGCCGGCCAAGGTTGAGATCCCCACAATATTTGATGCGGGTATGACCTCCATAGCAATCGATGCATCGCACCTCCCGGACGACAAGAATCTCCTTGCCAATATGCAACTCGCCCCCTATATCCCCAAATGGGCCGGGCTGGAGACAGAGGTGGGAGAGATCAAAGGAAAAGAAGGGCTTTCAACAAAGGAAGAGGCCCTGTTCCTCATACAGGGTCTTAACGCCCATGATATCTTCCCGGACTGGATAGCCCTTAATAACGGTTCCACCCATGGTCTTGAGTCAAGTGATTTGGGCATACAGGTCGGCTTGACAGCGGAAATTCACCAGGCATTGGCCAAATACAAGGTCTCAGGTGCCCAGCACGGCACGTCCGGTAACAATTCCGACAGGTTAAGGGAGATCGTCTTAACAACCAATACTACAAAGGCCAATGTTGCCACAGCCCTTCAGATGATTTCCTGGGGTCTTGAGGTGAACGATTATGGCAATGCCGCTACAGATAAAGATGGGAATTTTATCAAGAGCGCAGGGGAAGGCATCACAGAGGAATTGTGGGCGGAGATGCTTGCCTACGCCGAGTCTAAGGACATTAAGGGAGGAAATTACAAGAAACTAAACCTGCCCTTTGAAAACAAAATCCTTGGGCAATCCATGGATGCAAGGGAAAGAATGGCTAAACGGGTAGAAAATTTTGTCTATAACATGCTGGTCAATGTGTTTAATGCCCAGGGTACCGCACCCTTGGCCATAGATGCCATACTGACTGCAGGGTCCTATGACCTCGGTCCCAAGACTGATCGGCAGGAGGATCCATTAGAGTGGACTAAGGACAAGATCATTGAAAGAGCGGCCACCATTAGTAGCGACAAGGGATCGGAGGGCGATTTTGACGATTAGGGCCTAATGAGAGTTACCGGAGGACAGGCCCGGGGACGCCATTTGATCGGGCCTCAAGGCCGTCTTTTGCGTCCTACATCAGATTTGGTAAGGGAAGCCCTGTTCCAGGTCCTGACTGTCCGTCTGGGATTTTCCTGGGAATCATGCAGTGTGCTGGATCTTTTTGCCGGTACCGGGGCCTTGGGGATTGAGGCCTTATCCAGAGGGGCAAGGGAAGCGGTCTTTGTAGATAACCACAGACAGTCTATTGAACTCATCAGACAAAATCTGAGTACGTGTGGTTTCAGTGGGCGTGCAAGCGTGATCCGGGCCGGAATCGGGACCAGGCGAAACTCACTCAAGCGTGTCCTCGATCAGGGGCCATATAAGGTAATATTTGCCGATCCCCCTTATTCCCGTGGTCTTGGCCTAAAGGCCCTTGGGTGGGTCGACCAAACCGGCATGCTTGCTTCTGATGGTTGGATGGTTGTTGAGGGATTTAAGACAGAGGAACTTCCCAAAGAGATCACACCATACAGTGGGACCGAATGCAGAGGGCACGGGTCGGGATCAAGGCTTGACCTTGTAGAGAGCCGAAGATACGGTCAGACTGAACTTTGGTTTTACAGGTCAATACAATGCAATCACCAAATCACCAAACCACCAAATCACCAAATCACTCCTGCCGTATAGCAGTGTATCCGGGCATGTTTGATCCGGTAACCAATGGCCATCTGGATCTAGTTGATCGAGCACTCAAGCTATTTGACAAGGTAGTGATTGCCATTGGTATCAATCCAGTCAAAGAAAGCCTGTTTACACTTGAAGAACGTCTGGAAATGGTCCGTGAGACCATAGGAACGAATGGGAGAGTAAAGATAATTAGCTTTGACGGGCTTCTGGTGGATCTGGCAACCAAGCATGGAGCCTGTGCCATACTGCGGGGGTTAAGGGCTGTTTCAGACTTTGATTACGAACTCCAGAGGGCCCTGATGAACCGCAAGCTGTCCCGTGACATAGAGACTGTATTTTTAATGACAGGATTCCGCTGGATTTATATAAGCTCCACTATAGTCAAGGAGGCCGCCCGTTTTGGCGGCAGTCTTGAAGGGCTTGTCCCGCCGTCAGTGGAAGAGCGTTTAAGAAAGGCGTTTAGGTGATATAAAATGGTCAACTGACCAGAATTTCGGTTAACCCTGAACCTCTGAACCCGTGAACGGTTACTGAGATTTTAACCTTCTGCCTTCCCTGTGATTTCAGGCTTTTTGGCTTGTTCTAATGCTATCTCTCTCACTGATGTAAACGCTTTTGCCTGGGATGCTCCTGCTATGGCCTTTTCAGCTATCTGGTGGACCTGCTTCATGGCTGAGCTTGCGTCATCTTTAAGTTCTGTAACCTTCTTTTCTTGAGAGGCGATGGTATCCTCCAGGAACTCAATTTTTTGCTGATAAACCTTGCGTTCCCACTCCCTTTCTGTAGCAGCCATCTGCTTTTTCTGTTCCATTTCGCGGATAACTGCTGCAATTGCTTCTTTTTTTTCTTTTTCGACTTCGTTTTGAAGTATACCTGGGAACTTTTTGGCCTGTTCTCTCAGATCCTTTAGTTCGGATTCCTGTGCTATAAGCGCTGCCTCCCTCTCTGCAAACTCCTTTTCCGTGCTTTCTTTCAACTCCTGGAGCTCTTTTTCAAGAAATGCCCTATTCTCCTTATATTTATCCTCTTCTAATTTTCTGGTACGATCCCGTTCGTAGATATACTCGGCTTGTTCACGTTCCCACTTCTGCTTTGTGAGCGACTCCTCCTCTTCTAGTTCGCGAAGAAAACGCTTTTTCTCATCTTCCCATTCAGCCCTTTTTCCCTCCATTTCCTTTTGAAGAGTGTCCTGCAGCTCAGAGTATTTCCTTTCAAGAACCGCAAATTTTTCCTCATAATCCGACTCCAGCTTTGTTATGCTTGAAGCAAATTCTGTTTCAGCTACGGTTTTTCTTTCTTCATAGGCATCAACCAGCTTATTCAAGGCATCAGATGCCTCTTCTATGTCATAGAGTTCTTTAAGCCTCTTCTCTTGAAGTGCTACTGCGCTCTTCAGCTCCTCAAGACGTTCGGCCTGAGCGGACAGCCTGTCTGTTAGATCGCTCAGGGTCTTTCCTAACAACCCCTTGAGATTGGTGACGTTTTCAATTACTCCGTGTACTGTTGCCTCTTTTGCGGCCTCCAATGCTACCGCTTCTTTGTATTTTTCTGCTTCAGAGCGCCATTTCTCAGACTCTTTGGCCTCCTTCACCTTTTTTTTGTAAGCTTCGAGAAGACCGGAGTATTCTTCGATTATCTCTTTTTTGGTCATCTGGGATGAAATCTTGAATTGTTCCGCCATTTCCTACTCCCTGAAATCTATTATTTGAGCCATTTGCGGCTTATTTTGATATTAATATACCAGTCCTTTTAGTTTTAAAGAAGTCCCTTATATTTTTTTCATAAGCGTTCACGGGTTCAAAGGTTCAAAGGTTCAGAGGTTCACCGATTGAGATATTGAGAGTTTTGGGAGGTTTAATTCACTATAAGAACCTGATTTTCTGTGTAGACTCTGGTTCACCAGATTTGGTGATCAGCTTTCTTTTCGCAATAGGTCGCAACCGCTTGATCGCACATTCTCGCCGCACAGCAGCCCCACGGTCGCTGACTGTTTCACGATAGACAAGCTCAACCGGCCGCCTGGCCCGTGTGTACTTAGCCCCGCGCCCTGCATTGTGCAGGGATACGCGGGACTCCACATCCTTTGTAATGCCGGTGTAAAGACTGCCGTCAGAACACCGAACTATATAGACGTACCATCCTACCATTGGAGTGCCCGTTCCGGATTTGTACGGCATTTTCATGAAGTATGCAAAGGGTATCGTGCGCAGATATACGCCAGGGCTTTTTTAATGCAACCGGTCCAAACGATGATCAAGGCCTTCAATTTCTGTGCTGTAACAAGTTCTTTCTTCAAACGTCTCGTGGTTCGTCCACTAAATCTTATTTTCATACCCTCAGACCTCCCTTATCACAATTGGACATTAATGTCTGAGTATATATCTTATATATTCAATTGATTGTTTATAGGCCGGATCACTATTTTTGAAATTATTTTTGTGAAAATCTATAGCCACGTTTTCCCCGCCATGTAGGCGGGAAAAAAGGCTGTCGACTGCCATAGGGAAAGTGAATAATCACGTGGAATGCGTAGCATATTCCTCCGGGGTGGCTAATTCAAAAAGTATTTTCACGGTTTGCGGTCACTCAAGACGCTTTGGGCTGGCCGATTCTCGACAAATCTTGATTTCTTGGTCCTTATAGAATAACCTTTCCCCCAAAACATGATACTTGTCGGCTGGCTTTCCGAATCGCTCAAAAAGCGATTTTCCTGTCATCTATTGAGGTGCCCGGCGTGAATGTAGCATGGATTACCAACAGTACACAAAGAAAGGAGGAACTTAGACTATGAAGAAACTTGCAGTATTACTGGGACTTGGAGGAATGTTGATGCTGTCGGTTAGTATGGCGCAGGCCCAATCAGACTGGGCTTACTATAAAGAGCATCCGGTTAAGATATGTGATTCGTGTCAACTGGAGTGTTATATTGCTGATGGTTATCAAGGACCAAGAATGTTCATACTTGACGACACAGAAATCGTCGGTGATTGCACAATTGATTATTATACTCTCGACTGCTGCGCTTGCCATGGGCCGGACGCTCCAGGCAATCATGGTGGGCCGCAATTTCCGTCTTGGCAATGTGAATAAAGCGGGCACATAAATATTTTTGCGAACAGCCTGAAGACAGGCAGGCTATTTTTTAGGGCCAACTGCTGAGAGGAAAAGGGGTTACAGGAAGACCTGTAACCCCTTTTTGGGGTTTGCCTGGCACAATGGCAGAACCGGGAGTTTACCCTCGATTAATTAAATGGGATTTGTCCATCGCAGCATTGCGAATCGGCTGAAGTCATTATCCGTGGAGAATAAACGCGCACCATGTTCGATAGCCAGTGCGGCAAGATGTGCATCAGAAGTTAAATTCGCGGCTGTTCCAAGGGGCACGAGGAGTTCCTTTAGGATAGACCAATGCCGTTCTGTTGGAGCAATGATCCCGCACGGTGGCTGCCTGATCCATTCATCAACGATTTTCAAGGCAACCTCCGATGAAAGAGGCGTTGGCATAATCCTGCCGTTGGTAATAATCCTCAAAAAGCCTAAAATGACGATCCAGGCAAATCCAAAGGGTTCATCGCTTGACAAGGATGCTTCGAGCCACTTCTTTGCTTTGAGATGATGCTGAGATGGCTGGATGTTTATCTCTACTCTTA
>CBETWD010000098.1:0-8541 GCA_965539945.1 uncultured bacterium | reverse complement strand
AAAAAAACAGAGGTGAAATTCATGAAAAATAAATTATTTTTTAATGGTCTGATTGTTATCTTTGCCCTTTTATTTTGTAATGTCGCTTTCGGAGACACCACCAAAAAGGTCTTCATTATCCATAGCTATGAAAAAGGACACATATGCGGTCAGCCTCAGGAAGACGGCATAATCGAGGCCTTTCAAGAATCTGACCTGGAACCAGGCAAAGATGTTGAATTTCACTATTTCTACATGGATACCAAAAAGACCTACACTACCCCTGCTGAAATTGAACAAAGGGGTGGATCGGCTCTTGAAAAAGTCAAAGAGATCAAGCCGGATGTAGTTCTTGTCCTGGATGATAATGCGGTCAAAACAATTATGATGCCTTTAATAGGCAGCGATATCCAGGTGGTTTTCTGCGGCATGAACGGTCAGCCCGAAGACTACAATATGAAGAAACACTTCATGGACAACCGCAGGAAACCAGGGGCCAATGTCACAGGTGTATATGAAAAACTGTACCTGGTCAGGTCCCTGGGTGTAATGAAGGCTGTCCTCCCCGGGCTCAAGAAAGTGTTGGGCATCACTGATTATTCACCGACTGGTAATGCAATAACAAATCAGTTTAAAAAGGAGATTGAGGAGGAAACTCCTCCCGTGGCCTTTGAACTCGTAAGAGTAAAAGATTTTGCAGAGTACAAAAAGGTGATCTCCCGGGTAAATGAGGACCATGAGATCGGCGCAATCTATCCCGCAGCCTTGTCGCTCAGGACGCCTGAAGGCAAGACATATACAGCTCCTGATATTTTCAGATGGACCATCAAGAACTGCGACAAACCGGGTATGGCATTAAATTATTTTTTCGCCAAGCTCGGGATCTTCGGAGGGGCGGCTGTAGATTTCAAGGCCATGGGACATCAGGCAGGCGCTAAGGCGGTTAAGATTATAAAAGGATCCAGGGCCGGAGATCTCCCCATAGAAGATGCCGAAAAATACGCTATTGTCTTCAATCTGGCCAGAGCAAAAGAGCTTGGTATCAATATCCCATTTGAAATCCTTGGAGCTGCTGATTTTATCTATGAAGAAATCATTTTAAAGTAAGTGTTCACGGGTTCAGGGTTTATTGGGTTTGTTGGGTTTATTGGGTTTGTGGGACGCCGAAAAGCTGAACCGTTGAGTCGTAGGTTCTAAATGGAGAAGGCGCGAGAATAGAACAATAGAGCAATGATAAATCAACAATCAACAATCATCAATAATATGAAGAGATCTCTTCTATACAGCTTAAGATCAAAGCTTATTTTTGCAGCTTTAACAATACTTGCCTTTCCCATGTCCATTGCGACTTTCTATGCCATTGGATCCTTTGATAAGTATATAAAACAGGAGGTAGAAAACAAATTTCGATCTAATCTTACAATTGCTTCACTTATATATGATAATCACAAGCAAAGATTAACAGCTATTGCCCAGGCCATCTCTCTTGATAATACCTGCAAAATCGCACTAAATCTGGATATGAAGTCCCAACTCGCTACGTATATATCAGGTATATTTAATGAATATGATCTCACTGTGTTAATTGTCACTGATAAAAATGGGCAAATTGTATGTCAGGGAAACGAAGCGGGTTTTTCTGCATCCGACCTCTCCGGGCATGATCTTATTAAAAGAGCAATTAATGGGGAATCAGTAATATCTACAGAAATAGAGTCTGACCCAGGGTTACTGAAAAAGAGTTTTCATGATGAATCTCTTCATGGATCCGGCAACTCTTTACTCATGATTGAGGCAGCAATGCCTATTTATCTCAAAAATGAACTTGTTGGTGCTGTATTGGTTGGCTATTTACTAAATAATAATATGAAGTTTGTTGAGAATATTAAGGAGACGAGTGGCGAAACAGAATGCTTTATCCTGATGGGAGACAGGATTATATCGTCCACCTTTTTAGACAAAAATGGAGTTCCCTTACTGGGGAAATATCTTCATTTAAGTGAAGATACAGGAGAGAGATCTGAAATAAAAGATGTGGAGATACTGGGCAATAGGTACATTTTGGATTTTCAAACAATAAAGGATATCAACAACCAAGATGTCGGGTTGTTAGCGGTTGCCTCTAATTTAAAGAGGATGGAGATCATGGAAAAAGCAACCAGAGACAGGATGCTCCTGATATCTGCCTGCGGTATTGTGCTTGCCATAATTCTCATTATCCTTATATCGAAAAAAATAACCAATCCAATTAAGGCGGTAATCCACGGCATGGCTGCAATAGGTGAAGGGAAGCTGGAGCATCGCGTAGAAATAGTTCAAAAAGACGAAGTCGGTAAGTTGATCCATGGCTTTAATAAAATGGCTGATAGCCTGGTTGAAAGACAATCGGCGCTTGAAAATGAGAGGAAAATTGCTCTGGAGGCAAGCAGATTAAAGGGTGAATTCCTTGCCAATATGAGTCACGAGATTCGAACTCCCATGAACGGGATCATCGGGATGACCGATCTGGCCCTTGACACAGATCTTAGCAAAGAGCAGCGGGAATATCTGGAGATGGTGAAGATCTCAGCAGATTCCCTTCTAGACCTATTGAACAGTATCCTGGATCTTTCTAAAATCGAGGCCGGGCGTCTCGAGTTGGAGGAGATACCATTTGACTTGCGCACTACAATGGAGACTGGAACTGAAATGCTGGCAGTAAAGGCATACGAAAAGGGACTGGAACTGGCCTGTCACGTCAAACAAGACGTGGCTGCGGCTCTGGTGGGGGACCCTGTTCGATTGCGACAGATCATCATCAATCTGGGGGGAAATGCAATCAAATTTACAGACAAGGGAGAGGTCGTCATCCGGGTGGAGACGGAGAAGGAGGAGGAATCTTCCGTTCTGTTGCATTTCACAGTCTCGGACACGGGCATTGGGATTCCTCCTGAAAAGACGGATGCGATATTTGAAAGTTTTACCCAGGCAGATGGTTCAAGCACCCGGCAGTACGGAGGCACTGGTTTGGGCTTAGCTATCTCCAAACAATTCGTAGAGATGATGGGCGGACGCATCTGGGTGGAGAGCGAACCGGGCAAGGGAAGCACTTTTCATTTTACGGCCCGTTTCGGGTTGGGCAGTGCGGAAACAGGGGAAATAGCGCGCATAAAAGAATCGGACCTTTCGGGAATACGAATTCTTATTGTGGATGACAATACCACCAACCGCTTGGTGATCAGGGAGATGGCATCATCCTTCGGTCTCGTGCCCGTTGAGGCCGTGGATGGTAAGGAGGCCCTTGCCGAGATGGGAAAGGCATTTGAGGCCAACGACCCTTACAAGCTCCTTCTGTTGGATTTCCATATTCCAGGTATGGATGGGTTTGAGGTGGCAGAGAGGATCAAAGAGAGCCCTTTTGGTGCGGATGTGAAAATCATCCTGCTTACCTCTGCAGGTCAAAGAGGAGACGCAAAGCGTTGTGAGGAATCAGGGATATCGGGCTATCTGCACAAGCCGGTGAAGCAGTCGGAACTTCTGGATGCCATTAAGATGGCCCAGGGACATCCCTCTGGTAAAAGAGGTCCGGTGATTACCCGCCACCTTATCAGGGAGGCCCGCAAAAAACTACACATACTCCTGGCTGAGGATAATATCGTGAATCAGAAGCTGGCTGCGAAGATGTTGGAGAAGCGGGGTTATCAGGTTGTTGTGGCACCTGATGGCAAAAAGGCAGTGGATGCCTTTGAGGAAGAGCATTTTGACCTCATCCTGATGGATATCCAGATGCCTGAGATGGACGGCCTTGAGGCAACTGCAGAAATTCGTAAAAAAGAATTAGAACTCGCAACCCGTAACTCGCAACCCGTAACCCGAATCCCCATTGTTGCCATGACAGCGCACGCCATGAAGGGTTACAGGGATAAATGTCTTAAAGCGGGAATGGATGATTATATATCCAAGCCGGTCAAGCCTGAGGACCTGTTTGAGGTTATTAAGAAGGTAACCTCTCGTCCTTACGATCTCTAATCAACATATATGACCGTTCACAGGTTCAAGGGTTCAAGGGTTCAGGGTTAGAGAGCGATGAAGATTAAACGGTTTGAAGATATTGAGGCCTGGCAATTGGCACGTGAATTATCAGGGCGTGTGTATGGGCTAACAAGGAAGCCAAGGTTTACGAAAGACTTCGGATTAAAAAAACAGGTACAAGATGCTGCCGGATCATCGATGCATAATATCGCCGAAGGCTTTGATTCGGAGACAAATTCGGAGTTTGTTCGTTTTCTTCGGTATGCAAAGAGGTCTTGCACCGAGGTTCAGAGTGAGCTTTACATGGCGTTGGATCAACAATACATAACGAAAGCTGAATTTCAGGATGTATATGATTATGCCGGACGCACCCGCGCTGCCATTCGTGGTTTCATAAAGTACTTGCTGGCTTATGAGCAGGGCCGACGAAATAAAAGCAACCCTGAACCCTGAACCTGTGAACACTTACCAAGATATATGAGGCCAGAAATAATTAAAATCGTTATTGATAGCAAGCTGAAAGAGGTACCTTCTGTTGGTAAAAAAGTACGCGAAATCTGTTTATCTATGAGACTTCCTTCTTTTGAGGCCTTTCAGATTGAGCTCTGTGTTGTTGAGGCCGTGACCAATAGCATCAAACATGCCTATAGACTTGAAGCAGGTCACCAGGTGGAAATAACGTTAAGTATTGTTTCTGACAAGTTTATTTTTGATATTTGCGATACCGGAATTTCAATGGACTCAAAATTGCTGGAAGAAAAAGATCCTTCTCTGTCATTTGATGCTGATAACCTTGAAAGTGTCTCAGAAAAAGGGAGGGGACTTGTTATTATTAAGGAAATTATGGACAATGTGACCTATACGTCAAAGCAAGGGAAGAATTGCCTCTCAATGACAAAAAAATTGGATTTTAAATCAGTTGTTAAAAAATGAAGATGTTATGAAAGGCCCTGCTCGATCTCATCGTTCATTTAAGGCTTACCTTGGATTAGCACTAAAGGGCTTTTGCATGGGCGCTTCAGATGTGGTTCCGGGGGTTTCGGGCGGAACCATGGCATTCATCCTTGGAATTTATAAGGAGCTGATCGAGTCCATCAGGTCTTTTGATCTGGTTTTTTTTAAATTGCTTTTTTCTTTGAAGTTAAGTGATGCCCTGGATCATGTCTCATGGCGATTTCTTGTGGCAGTCGGCATGGGTATTTTTATGGCCATCTTCAGTCTTGCCAGGATTCTGAGCTGGCTTCTTCAGAACCGGCCGATACTCATATGGTCCTTTTTCTTTGGTCTGATAGTTGCCTCTTTATTTACCGTAAGCCGGTATCTTGAAAAATGGACTCCATCCATTTTCGCCTGGGTAGGATTGGGAGCGGCCTGTACTTATTTCCTGGTTGGTATAGTACCCGCATCCACACCGGATACTCCATGGTTTTTATTTGTGAGCGGGGCCATTGCCATATGTGCAATGATCCTCCCCGGGATATCCGGGGCATTTATCCTCGTACTTCTGGGTAAATATCATTATGTGCTTGAAGCCGTAAATAACCGTGATTTTTTAACACTTATCATAGTAGCTGCCGGAGCCGGGGTAGGATTAATTTCATTCGTTCGTTTTCTTAGCTGGCTTTTAAATAGATACTACAATTTTACTATTGCCATATTAACCGGTTTTATGTTGGGTTCATTGAGAAAAATCTGGCCATGGAAACAATCCTTACAGAGCATGACAGACACGCATGGGAATGTGATTGTTACAGCCCAGGTCAATATTTTGCCGTCTCAATGGAGTACAGAAGTAACGCAGGCTCTTTGTCTGGCTGTTCTGGGCTTCTTAATTGTCTTTTTTATGGATTTTCTGGCTGAAAAAAAGAAGCATATTGTCAATCATTAATTCCAAAGGAGGATACAATGGAAATATTAGAGGAAAAGATCAATGGTGTTGAAGTATTGAATCTGACTGGAAGACTGGATGCCTCTTCGGCTAAGGATTTTAAAGAAAAAGTCGGATCATTAGCCAAAGAAAAGCGAGTCAATCTTGTTGTAGATATGGGTGCGATAGATTTCATAGATAGCTCCGGATTGGGTAGTCTTGTTGCCTCTCTTCGTTCAGTAAATAAGCTGGGTGGTGATATAAAGATAGCATCGCTTCAGGATCCAGTGCGATCTATTTTTGAAATTACCCGCTTGCATCGTATTTTTGAAATATTTGATGACAGTTTTACTGCTGCAAAAAGTTTTTGACATGAAAATACTGATATGTGGCGGTGACGGACAATTGGGCAGTGATTGCGTACAGGTTCTTCAAGCAACGCACGAAGTCTTTGCCTTAACCTTAAATGAATTGGATATCACTAGTTCCTCAGATGTGGATAAGGTGATAGGGAAATACGTCCCTGACATCATACTCAACTGCGCTGCTTACACCAACGTAGATGCCTGTGAGACAGAAAGGAAACCAGCCGGGAAGGTCAATGTTGAAGGGCCGAAAAATCTGGCATCCCAGGTCACAAAATATGGCGGTCTATTAATCCATATCTCTTCTGATTATGTTTTTGACGGCAGGAAAAAGCCGCCGGGGCCCTATGTGGAAAACGATAAACCAAATCCTCTTTCCTATTATGGCAGGACCAAGCTTGAAGGTGAAGTAGCTGTAATGCAGACAACCGACCAATACATAATATTGCGGACAGCCTGGTTGTATGGCATCCATGGCCGGAATTTTCTTAAGACTATCCTCAAGATAGCCCTTGGAAATCCTGATAAAAAACTAAAGGTCGTGAACGATCAGTTTGGTTCGCCTACATGGTCTTACCGGCTGGCACTTCAGATCGCCGAACTTATAGAAACAAACGGCAGGGGAACCTATCATGCCACTGCTGAAGGACATTGTACATGGTATGAATTGGCCGGTCATTTTCTTGGAAAAATGGGAATCCCGCATTCATTAATCCCATGCACAAGTGAGGAGTATCCTACTCCGGCAATAAGACCGAGAAATTCAATACTGGAAAACCAACGGCTCAAAAAGGCAGGCATCAATCTGATGAAAGATTGGTCCCATGATGTGGATCAATTCGTTTCCGATTTTCAGGAACAACTGCTAAGGAACGGGAGATAAATAAGTTGAACAAAAATTAACAGGATTTTTTGTTGTATTCAAGGCGCGAGGAGCGAGCATAACGGGTTATGTGATCGACGAGCAACGAAGAAGACGGCAAAAAAGACATTAATTTGTTCAAGTTATTTATTGTACGTTCCTAAACGAGGCAATGAAGTCAAGACCATGAAAAATATGTTGGTAACAGGAGGATGCGGTTTTATCGGAACAAATTTTATCAAGTATCTGTTGAAAGAATCAGACTTTTCCGGGCGGGTGATTAATGTAGACAAGCTGACATATGCAGGAAATCCTGAGAACTTATTTGATATTAAGAGAGATTTCTCCAAGCGCTATTTTTTTGTCAAAGCCGATATATGCGACCGTGATGGCATTGCAAGAATATTTAACGACTTTGAGATAGATACTGTCTGCCATTTTGCTGCTGAATCCCATGTTGACAGGTCAATTGTCAGCCCTGATGCATTTATCCAGACCAATATCGTAGGCACGTTCAATTTGTTGGAATCGGCGAGATCAAACCAGGACCGGTTGCAGCTTTTTTACCATATCAGCACTGATGAGGTGTTCGGAAGCCTGGGAAAGGATGGGTTTTTCACAGAAGAGACCCCCTACAGACCCAATAGCCCTTATTCCGCTTCAAAAGCTGCCTCAGACCATTTGGTAAGGGCCTATTACAAGACCTATGGTTTGCCCGTTATCATCTCCAATTGTTCAAATAATTATGGCCCATATCAATTTCCTGAGAAACTGATTCCGTTAATTATCCTCAATGCCCTGGAGGGAAAACCCCTGCCGGTTTACGGAGATGGCAGATATGTCAGAGATTGGCTCTTTGTCAGGGATCACTGTATTGCCATTTGGGAATTAATAAAAAATGGAAAAAGGGGCAATATGTACAACATTGGTGGCAACAACGAGGTGGAGAATATCAACCTTGTAGAGATGATTTGTGATATTTTAGATGGCCTTCAGAAACCGAAAGACAACAAGTCAAGAAGGGAATTGATAACATTTGTAAAGGATCGGCCTGGTCATGACCGCAGATATGCCATAGATTCCACTAAATTAAAAAGGGAGTTGGGCTGGATTCCTGAGGAGTCTCTTAAAACAGGGATCCATAAAACCATCAAATGGTATCTTGATAATCAGGAATGGGTCGGCCGGGTCAAGAGTGGAGAGTACCAGTCCTGGATCAGGGAGCATTATGACTATGCTTAATCCGGGATAAAAATTGACGGATTCCTGGAAAAATTTTCAAATGATGATACATTCAAGGCTGATCTTGAAAAAATGTATTTAACCGTTCACGGGATTACAACGCCCGTTTTACCGCAACCCACTGAACTGTAAGCGTTTACAGGGTGCTGCAGATGCGAGACGGAGGGTACGCAGACGTACTCCCTGTACTTCAAGTGCCCGACAACAAAGCAGAT
>CBETWD010000097.1:0-8654 GCA_965539945.1 uncultured bacterium | reverse complement strand
ATTATTCCATCAAAAAAGGAGGACTAAATTGGAAAAGATTACAAGCATCCTTGTCATTGCTCTGCTCGTGGCTATCCCATGCGTCTGGGCGGACTCGTCAAACCCGCGCGTGCGCCTGGAAACTAATCAGGGTGTCATCATGCTTGAACTTGATCCGCAGGCAGCTCCGAAAACGGTTGAGAATTTCCTCCGTTATGTAAGCGACGGATTTTACGATGGAACCATCTTTCACCGGGTGATCAAAGGATTCATGATTCAAGGAGGAGGTTTAACTACCGACATGCGGAAAAAACCTGCTCGGGATTCGATTGTCAACGAGGCTGACAACGGACTCAAAAACCGGCGAGGCACCGTGGCCATGGCGCGCACAGCAAATCCCCACTCAGCCACCGCTCAGTTCTTCATCAATTCAGCAGACAACTCCTTCCTTGATCATAAAGGAAAAACCTCAAAGGATTGGGGCTATTGTGTATTTGGCAGGGTAGTGGAAGGTATGAAAGTAGTGGACTCTATTGAGAGACTGCCAACCACCGTCAAGGCCGGACACCGCGACGTGCCGATTTCTTCAGTGATGATTGAACAGGCGGTATTGGTGAAATAACCAGGTTCTAATGGTTTGTCTCGTGTTTTCGTGATCGATTTGAAGCTGGTACTACAAAAAAAGATTGTTTATATCTGGAGAAATTGAACAATAGCAAGTTAGCAGTATAACTGTCGACGCATAAAAAAGCAGGACTGGGAGATGGTAAAGCATGAACGAAGCTGATCTGATTAATAAACTAATCAAGATCGAAGGCCTATTTGCCGGCGCTGCCACGGAAGGTGAACGTGATTCTGCTGAACGTGCCAAACAACGAATATTACAGCGGCTCAAGGAGCTGTTACCCGAAGATCCGCCGATCGAGTACAAATTTACTTTTACTGATATGTGGTCACGGAAGGTCTTTGTGGCATTACTGCGTCGCTACGATTTTAGGCCATACCGATATTACAGACAGCGTTACACAACAGTAATGGTCCGGGTTCCGGAAAGATTTGTGGATGAAACGCTTTGGCCGGAATTCCAAAAGATCAAAGATGAACTGAACGCCTATCTGGAGGAAGTTACAGACAGGATTGTTAAGAAAGTCCTCCATGAAGACAGTTCAGATACAATAGTCGTTGATGAGCCTCACCAGCTTGATGCAAGCAGTGAGTAGTGTCAGGCTTAGGACCCGAATTGGTTGGTGGAGGTCTGCTTCGCAGTGTAGGAGACTGGTTTCAGGTACTTTCTCTCAGGAGAAAGGGTATAAGGAAGGCGTCGAAGGCTTGTCAGGGCGAATAGCCCGACACGCAGGTTATTTTGTCAATTGGCGGTTGGGAAGATGGGTATAATTTCTTCGAGCGTCCGGGAAAAGGAGGGGAGAAAAAAATCTCCCCTTACCCAATCATGTTCTCCTTAAAGCACCTTGGTACGAGTACCTGTATCATCAACATCAACTCTTCCAGCCTTAATACAATGATACATATGCTCAAATACACGCCCGGGGTTTCCACTATTGTCGGTCAGGAAATAGGAATGCCCTTTCGGTGTGTCATATCTATTATTGAAATTATCGCAATCTATTGAGAAAATGTTGGAATTTATTTTTTGTATATTTTCTGGTCCAGTATGACCCAACCTTCTAGAGGCAATCTTATTCCTTAGATTTGAAATTTTGCTTGATCGAAGAGCTAGGTCATCTGACGCAAAATACACGACGATATTACGTGATGAGTGAGACATCAACTCTCCGGGTTCTCCTCTTGCAAGGGTCTCGTTAACAACATCTGCGGCCATCAAGAATGTATTTCTAAATAGCAGAGGAATTCCTCCTGGCAGATCGTATTTTTCCCATGCTAAAAGAGTTTGCCGGAAAACCCTGTTTCCCATCGAGTGAGCCAAGATATTGATCCTTTTTAAACAGGGATTATTCTCAGATTGCTCATCCCTCCAATCAAGAAAACGATTTAGAAGTCTTGTAAAGGATGATGCACTTGCATCTGCAGATTTTTGATCATCCCAGTAATCTTTAATCATCCCAAAATCATTATCACATGGCCATATCAAAGGTATGACCTTAACTAATCCTTGTTCCTTATTATCCAGAAGGCTCTGAAGTGTCTCAACGCGTGGGAATATGTGTGGTTCCGGCATATTAGAAAACCCATGGATAAAAAATAACAACTGTTTGTATTCATTATCTCTTAGCTCTTGCATAAGGGCATCTGAGCCTACCTCAACATAATCGTCCTTGCCGCTTCTTCGGCAATAATACAGATCATTTGAGGGGGCGTTTTTTGCCAAATCAAAATCTATCTTCCTGTTTTTTCTAGTTCTTGCTGACTGCTTTAATTGACGATTGGTGATAAACAACATAACCGACCTCCTTTACTTGGTGAACTTGTGTCTGGCCGCTGCCCCTCAGCCAGACCCTCCGGTTTCCCCTTTCACCGGCGCAAACGTCTCAGGCAGTTTGCTGACTAACCCAAAATACGGTGATTTAGAATATATTTCCCTTTATCATCAAGAAATATTAACTCCATGCTTGATAATTTTTTTGAATCTCTTCTAGCTGTTTGAGTACTGACCCTGTTGTTAGCACCTGCAAAGAAATACTTTTTAACCTTTCATCTCGTTTGACCTCTTCTTGCCCGTCGTATATATTGAAAAACTCCTTGACCTGCAATTTCCAATAGTGCTACAGAAAAAGATAAGGATACGATTCATTGGAATTGTACGGAAACAACCCTTCAGCTTTCTCAGTTAGAAAAACATCTGCACTTTAAAAGTGCAATATTTTCTCCCATCATCGTACTAAGCCAGGTAATCGGAATGTATTTTGTAGCAAGAACTTCCGACATCCCCTTCTTGGAAAAAGAAATTGCCTGGTTTGAACAAATAGTCATATTAGTCGGGCGGGCTTTTGAAAAATCTCAAAAGCGGGAATAATTTTTCATTCGCATTCTTTGAAATGCCGTCCAGCTCTGGTACTATCTGCTGCGGCCAATGCTATCCAGACATTTCATCACTCTCTTCACGCAGCATATCCCTGAAAAGGGCTTTCATGTGGTGCGCTACTACGCGCGGTACCCAAGCAGGTCCATGGGGCAGAGCGGCGCAAGGAGGGAATGCTGAGACCTGGGGACAAGCTGAAAAATTCCTTGACCTGCAGGTATCTTCTCAATAAATTAGAATAGATTACATTTTGCGACTATTCACTGGATTCCTGCTTTCGCAGGAATGACTGGCATTTAAATCCAAAACGTCATTCCGGCGAAAGCCGGAATCCAGACATCTTACCCTGAGTTATTGAGAAGTTACATCTGCAGTTTCCAATAGTGCTACAGAATATAGTGTGTGGTGCTTGGGAGTGCCGTTTCGGTCCAAATCGCAAAAAGCGATTTCCTGTCATCTATCATCTAAGGATTTTTTATGAGCGATGATTTAAGGTCACAACAGCTTATTGAGCAAATGCGAAGCAAGGGAAGCCTTCCGGCAATCAGTGAAAATGTTCAGGATATCACCAGTATTACCCATCAATCCCATACCTGCACAGCAGATCTTGCCGCCGTAATCTTGAGGGATTGCGGCTTAACTTCGAACATCCTGGCTGCTGCAAACTCAATCGCATACAGTCCCCGTTATCCCATTAAAACAGTGTCTTATGCGGTAACATTCTTAGGATTTGAAAAAGTCCGTTCCATTGCACTGGGATTGTCTATGTTCAAACAAACAATGAAAACAGCAAAAACCCAGCAACTTGCTCACCTGTATGCCAGTTCATATTTTTCAGGATCATTTGCAATGTCTCTGGCAAAGAAAAACAATTATGGCAACCCTGAAGAAATATTTGTAGCCGGTCTTCTTTATCGACTTCCCTGGCTTGCACTGGCAGATACATTTCCTAAAGAATTCAAAGAAATGGAAAAACTGATTGTTGAAAAAAATATTTCCAACAATGAGGCCTGTAAGAAAGTTTTTGGCGTTGAATATGATGAAATATGTAAAGCCTTGACAAACATTTACAACCTTCCGGACAAAATCGTAAAAGTACTCCGTAATGATGTTGACCAAAACGATCCCATCGTATCTCTGGTACGGGAATCCGGTCATATTTCCAATATGCTCTTCGGCAATAAACTTGGCGGAGAAGAAGCAATGAAGGAAACGGAAATACGGATAAAAAAATACCTTAACATCGATGAATTCGAAATTTCAGACTTTATCAAAGATGTCTGTGAACAAGATGCTAATGTATCAAGATTTTTTCATATGGGAAAAGATGATGTTGATATGATGGTAAAAGCGCTTGAATGGGGAAAAGGGAACCCCGCCCAAATAGCCGGAAAAATCGCGTTCGGAGATGCGCTGAGTGAAGAAGAGAAACATGATGATCCTGATTTGCTTATCGGTCAATTTCTCACTGATTTGATGATCGCCTGCCGCAAAAATTCTGAAATCAACCAGATTTTAATGCTTGCTCAGGAAATCCTATACCGCTGTCTGACTGGAACAGAAGTCTTCACGGCATTTTTTAATAAAGAAAAAACAATGATGATCGGAAGATTTTATGCAGGAAAAGATTCTTTGGTGAAAGCTCAGGATTTTAAAGTCGGCATGAAACGTATGAATTCGCCAATTGTAGAATCAATAAAAAACAAGGACACGATTCATTGGGATTATACGGGAACAACCCTTCAGCTTTCTCAGTTACAAAAACGTCTGCACTTTAAAGTTGCACTATTTTCTCCCATCATCATACTAAGCAAGGTAATCGGAATGTATTTTGTAGCAAGAACTTCCGATATCCCCTTCTTGGAAAAAGAAATTGCCTGGTTTGAACAAATAGTCATGTTAGTCGGGCGGGCTTTTGAAAAATCTCAAAAGCGGGAATAATTTTTCATTCGCACTCTCCAAAAATCGGGTTACATTTATTATAACCGTTCACAGGTTCAGGGTTCAGAGTTCACCAAAAGTCTGAACTAAAAGTACTTCAGGAAAAAGGAAGGTCGGATGAATTCCCCATGCACAAGATTTGACAATAAGAATAAAAAATAGTTTAGCACATCTCCGGTGAGTTAGAATTAAAGGCAAAAATTTCATGAAACATTACCTGATCCTTTGAAAGGATAATTCAATGCCAAGACGTGATGACATCAAAAAAATAATGATTATCAGCTCCGGGCCCATTGTCATAGGCCAGGCTTGTGAGTTTGATTATTCCGGCACCCAGGCCTGCAAGGCCCTTCGCAAACTCGGTTATGAGATAGTGCTGGTCAATTCCAACCCTGCGACCATTATGACCGATCCCGGCATGGCGGATGTGACCTATATTGAGCCTTTGAACATCCAGGCCATGACGGAAATCATAGAAGAGGAAAGGCCGGACGCCCTTCTTCCAAACCTTGGCGGCCAGACCGGCCTGAACCTTTCCTCAGAACTGGCCCGAACGGGAGTGCTGGATAAATATGGTGTCAAGATAATCGGTGTTGAGATCGATGCCATCAAACGCGGCGAGGACCGGATCGCATTCAAGCAGACCATGGACAGCCTCGGCATAGAGATGCCCAGGAGCAAACCGGCCTTCAGTGTAGAGGAAGCTGAGAAAATTGCCGCTGAACTCGACTACCCGGTGGTCATCCGGCCTGCCTATACCATGGGAGGAACGGGCGGCGGCCTGGTGTATAATGTGGAAGAGCTGCGAACCATTGCCGACCGCGGCATTTCGGCGAGTCTGGTGGGCCAGGTGCTGGTGGAGGAGTCTGTCCTGGGATGGGAGGAATTGGAACTCGAAGTCGTGCGCGACGCCAAAAACCAGATGATCACTGTCTGTTTTATCGAGAATGTGGACGCCATGGGCGTGCATACGGGTGACTCCTTTTGCACTGCCCCCATGCTTACTATCGACCCGGAATTGCAAAAACGGCTTCAAAAATGGTCGTACGACATTGTCGAGGCCATAAAGGTCATCGGCGGCACCAACATCCAGTTTGCCCATGATCCCAAGACCGGCCGCGTGGTGGTGATTGAAATCAACCCCAGGACCTCCCGTTCCTCGGCCCTGGCTTCCAAGGCCACGGGTTTCCCCATTGCTCTTATTTCCGCAATGCTGGCAGGGGGCTTGACGCTGGACGAAATCCCTTACTGGCGAGAGGGGACCCTGGACAAATATACGCCATGGGGTGACTATGTGGTAGTGAAGTTTGCCCGGTGGGCCTTTGAAAAGTTTGAAGGCTCTGAAGATAAGCTGGGTACACAGATGCGTGCCGTAGGCGAGGTCATGAGCATTGGCAAGAATTATAAGGAGGCCTTCCAGAAGTCGATTCGTTCCCTGGAAAACGGCCGCTATGGGCTTGGCTTTGCCAAGGACTTTAATGACAAATCGCTGGATGAATTGATGGAACTACTGGTCGAGCCGTCGAGCGAACGGCAGTTTATCATGTACGAGGCCCTGCGAAAGGGGGCCGGCGTGGAAACGCTCTTTGAGAAGACCTATATTAAACCCTGGTTTATTGAACAGATGAAGGAACTGGTGGAGCTTGAGGAAAAGATCCTGAAACACAAGGGGAACGTTGTGCCGGACGATCTACTGAGGCAGGCCAAGAAAGACGGGTTTTCAGACCGGTATTTGTCTGAACTCCTTGAAATCCCTGAAAAGGATATCCGGCAGCAGCGCATTTCTTTGGGCGTGATAGAGGCTTGGGAGCCTGTGCCGGTGAGCGGCGTAAAGGATGCGGCCTACTATTTTTCCACATACAATGCCCCTGACAAGGTAGAAACAAGCAACAGGCGCAAGATAATGGTCCTGGGCGGCGGGCCTAACCGTATCGGGCAGGGGATCGAGTTTGACTACTGCTGTGTTCATGCGGCTTTTGCACTGCGTGACGAGGGATTTGAGTCGATCATGGTAAACTGCAATCCGGAGACCGTCTCAACTGATTACGACACCTCAGACAAGCTCTACTTCGAGCCGCTTACGGTCGAGGATGTATTGAGTATCTATGAAAAGGAAAAGCCCGAGGGCGTGATTGTCCAGTTCGGCGGACAGACCCCCTTGAATATTGCCAATGAACTGGCCGAGGCCGGTGTCAATATCATCGGCACTTCTCCTGAGACCATAGACCTGGCTGAGGACCGTGACCGTTTCCGCAAGATAATGAAAAAGCTCGGTATCCCTGAGCCTGAATCAGGCATGGCCAGCACACTGGAACAGGCCCTTAAAGTGGCTGAGAGGATCGGTTATCCGCTTATGGTCCGGCCATCCTATGTGCTTGGGGGGCGGGCAATGGAGGTTGTCCACGACGAGGAGATGCTAAAGCACTACATGGCCGTGGCAGTGGATGTGTCGCCGGAACGGCCGATCTTGATCGACAGGTTCCTTGAAAACGCCATTGAGGCCGAAGCAGATGCCATTTCCGACGGCATTGATGCCTTTGTGCCGGCTGTGATGGAACACATCGAGCTGGCCGGGATCCACTCGGGCGACTCGGCCTGTGTGATACCCCCCATCAGTATTCCCGCCAAGCACGTTGATACAATTTACAAATACACGAAAAAGATCGCTGTTGAACTCGGTGTCGTCGGCCTGATGAACATTCAGTACGCTGTTGCCAATGATGTTGTATACATACTTGAAGCCAATCCCCGTGCCTCCAGGACCGTGCCTCTGGTTTCAAAGGTCTGCAACATTTCCATGGCCCGCATGGCCACGCAGCTTATGATGGGCAAAAAGCTCGCAGACCTGGATATCAAACCCGGATTGATCCCTCACTTTGGCGTCAAAGAGGCGGTTTTCCCATTTAACATGTTCCAAGAGGTCGATCCGCTCCTCGGTCCTGAGATGCGATCCACAGGGGAGGTCCTGGGGCTTGCGGACTCTTTTGGTCTGGCCTTTTATAAGGCCGAGGAGGCGGCTCAACAATGGCTTCCTTCGGAGGGAACCGTGCTTATCACTGTATCCGAGAAAGACAAGCATGTTGCCCTGAAAGCCGCAACTAAGTTTGACAGTCTTGGCTTTAATATCAAAGCTACTGAAGGGACTCACAGGTTTCTGGCAGACCACGGCATTAAATCAGAGCCGATCTACAAGATGCATGAGGGCCGTCCCAACATTGTTGACGGGATAAAAAACCATGAGATTCAACTGATCATCAACACACCCAGCGGCAAGCTGAGCAAGCACGACGATTCCTACATCCGAAAGGCGGCAATCAAGTTCAAAGTGCCCTATATCACCACAACGGCCGCGGCTGTTGCCGCTGCCAAGGGTATTGCAGCCTGCCGGAAGGGGCATGGTAGGGTAAAGTCGCTTCAGAGATACCATGGGGATATTAGGTAAAAAAGTGTTGCGGGTTGCGAGTTACGGGTTGCGGGTTCATAATGCGCTTGGCCACAAACAGCGGTTTTTCGAACGAGTCCTAGAGTAATTTCATTGGGACCAGCTATCACCGTTCAAGGTATAAACCCGCAACCCGTAACTCGCAACTCGCAACTCGAAAAGGACGATCGCAATGAAGTCATTGCAAGATAACTGTGGCGTATTTGGTTTATATTCAGATACTGAATGTGCTCATGAGGTTTTTCAGGGGATTGATTTTCTCCAACACCGGGGACAGGAGTACTGGGGCATTTC
>CBETWD010000096.1:0-8660 GCA_965539945.1 uncultured bacterium | reverse complement strand
GAATTTCTCAAAACGGATTTTCCGAGAGTCCCTTTTACAAAAGACAAACGCCTTTTTCATAAATTGAGAGAATGCGGAAAACTTCTTGTGGACTTACACCTTATGCAATCCCCTATGCTTGATTTACCGATCGCCAAGTTTCAGGGCACTGGCGACAAAAGAATAGAAAAGATAAAATATGACAAAAAGCTCTCGTGTGTTTACATCAATAAACACCAGTATTTTGAAGGGATACAGGAAAATATCTGGCAATACCGGATCGGCGGGTATCAGGTTTTAAGCAAATGGCTCAAAGACAGGAAAGGGAAAGTCCTAACTCTCGATAATGTTAAGCATTACTGCAAGATTACAACTGCAATCCAAAGCACAATATCCATTCAGAAAAATATTGATGAAATCTACAGGGAAGCGGAAAAAGAAATAATTGAATTTTAACGGTGGCTTTTGGTCTTGATCAATGCTGCACACAATGGGATAAACTTGGATTTGAAAAAGCTGACGATTTCTCAAACCGGTTATCCCAAACGAAGCCTTAGAAAAAGGAAACAAAATGAATACAATCGAAATAAGAAAAATGAGCACAATAGAGCGTCTTCAAGCCATGGAGGCTATTTGGGATTCGCTTCTATATGAGGAATCCGAAATTGAGTCCCCAGAATGGCATCGGGACATCCTCGAAGAGAGAAAAAGAAAGATCGAAAACGGTAAAGCAGAATTCATTTCTCTTGAAGAGTTGAAGGCGAGTCGTAAATCATGAGAATTGAAGATGTCGTATTATTAAAAGAAGTTGCGAACGACTTGAACCCGGAACTCAGTCGCTGTGGCTTTCGTGTAAGCCCCCTTTTTCTCCCCGTTCCCTTGGTTGTGGGTGGTATGTTGTAAGTGGAAGAAGGACTAAAATATGAACGTCCAGAAGCTAATAGAAAACGGCGAATCGGAGACTGTTGAATTCAAGACCGCCTTTGGCAAAGAGGTGATCATTTCTCTGGTTGCCTTTGCCAACACTGAAGGGGGGAAAGTCGTTGTTGGTGTAGACGATGCAGGGAAGTCCACCGGCCTAGATATAGGTCCTGAAACAGAGCAACGGTATCTGAACGAAATCAAGGTCTCCACCTATCCGCAAATTCTGCCGCATACCACTTTGTTGGAGCTTGATGGAAAACACGTATTGGTTTTTGAAATCAATGAGTACCCGATCAAACCCGTTTCTTACAAGAACCGCTACTACAAGCGGGTCAAAAACAGCAATCACTCGCTTACCCTGGATGAAATAGTTGATTTGCAGCAGCAGAGCCTAAACATTTCCTATGACGCCTATCCTCTGAAGGAAAATTTGAAATCCCTTGATTTGGCCTTGATGGAAAAGTTCATTGAAAAAGCCAATTCAACAGGACGGGTTCACCTACAGGACGACCTGTTGACCAACCTGACAAAACTGAAGATCATCCAAAGCGGCAAACCGACCCTTGCGGCCATGCTCCTGTTCGGCAATCACGGCTATTCCATCCACATCGGCCGCTTCAAGGCTGCGGATACGATCATCGACGACCTTTTGATAAAGAACCCGCTTATTGTTGCCCTTGATGAAACAATGGTCTTCATCAAGAAGCATATCAATCTTTCCTATGCCTTTGACGGAAGTTTGAAGCGAAAGGAACGATGGCAGTATCCTATGGAGGCGCTTCGGGAACTGCTTCTCAATGCCGTGGTGCACAGAGATTACAAGAATACTTCGGACATTGTGATCAAGATTTTTGACGACCGGATCGTCTTTACCAGTCCGGGCCGGATATATGGTGATCTTACAATCGAGGATTTGAAACGGGATGATTACGTTTCCTCGATTCGGAATAAGTTGTTGGCAGAGGCTTTCTATTTAATGGGAGACATCGAAAAATACGGCACTGGTTTTGTCAGGATTCGACAATGGCTGAAAGATTATCCTGAAATTAGCTATGAAATCAGCGAAATCGGTGATTTTTTCAGAATTGTGTTGGAATGTGGAGGAGACATGCTTGGACAAGTGCCGGACAAGTGCCGGACAAGTGCCGGACAAGTGCCGGACAAGTTGAACATCCTGGCATTCTGTCGCACGGAGCGATCTGTAAAAGAAATGATGACCTTCTTTAATATGAAACATCGTGAAACTTTTATGAAAAATTACATTCACCAGTTAATCGAAGAGGGCATTCTGTCCATGACTATACCGGACAAGCCGCGTAGCTCCAAACAGAGATATGTGACAACGCCAGCAGGAATAAAACAACTTGAAAGACTTCATTAACTGTAAAGTCGGCAGGAAATGGCTTTGCGGCATATGCAACTGACAACTGACAACTGATCATGGCACAAACGAGGTTTTCAGTGAAATCACTGGATTTTGTGGCAGCCAGAAGCGTGCAATTCGTGGTATTCGAGTTCAGTAAAATTAGCGCGAATCGACTTTTATAGACGGCGAAATGGATTCGGGATGCTCTGAGATCACCGTTTTTTGACGCCTCTTGACAATTGGGGCCTGTGCAGGTCATCCTTTTTATCAAGTGGCGCCACTGATGGTCTCATTTGATGAATCGCGCGAAAAAGTGATTTCCTATCAGTGACATCGCCATCATCATAAAAACCATCTTGGCAAGGTTCTCCCTGATCATAATCCGTTCGGCCGAAGTCGGCAGCAAAGATGGCCGAATCTGATCTATCAACAGCGTCATTGCCATTGAAATCAGCTATACATGTCCCGCGGTAAGCGCCGATATTTATTCGTCCGCCATTTGGCTGCGGTTCTACTGAGAAGTCAGAAGATATTGTATAAACATATGCGCCATCTGCAACCAGATAAGAATGGGCAAGTCCACTCTCGATTGTAATAGTAGAACTGGACGTCCCCTCAACTAAACCACTTTCCGTCATCAATCCATCTGTGATCCATACTATGTCTCCAATTGAGATAGCTGTTACTGAATCGACCTGTATATCTACGGCGCCGGCATTGTAATCTTCAGTGAGGATCTCGACAGGGTCACCTGCATCGATGCAAGGGGAGCCCTGAGCTAAATGGTAATCTCCGTTGTAGGGATCGACCAAAAAAGGATCTCCAGATATATCATGCAAGCCCTCCGAGAAACCCACATAGTTTTTCAGGGAGTTATTCCACACATCATTGTAGTCATTTCCAGAACAGGTCTGGCCATATTGATTTACAAGGCCATAGCTATTGTGCGTGATTATGTTGTTAATGATCACCAGCGAAAAAATGCCTTCATTCTGCATAACTTTCAGAGCAATGCCATTATTATTGTCGTCATGATTGGAGATTATATTATTTGCGATGACGGGTTTTGCGCTATCTCTTATACTAATACCCGAATTGTTATTGTCATATATAATATTGTTGATGATAGTAGCGGCAGAGTTATCTCTATTGCCGATACCATTATGATCTACTGAACCATTTCCATTTTCATAAATGTAATTGGCTTCAATCGTGGCGGATGAATACTTCATGTTACCGATTCCACGCATTCTATTAGAACAAATGGAGTTTTTGTAAATGCGCGGACAGGAATTATCAGTATCCCTGACAGTAGTAACATGAACACCGACACTATTTTCATGGACACTACAATCCACGATTTTAGCTGTATTGGTGCCACCTCTAGCTATGCAATTAATTCCAATTGTATTGCCATCTCCAGTGATCTCTAATCCCTGAATCGTTCCTGTATAATTAACCAGCTTAATAGTATCAGCGTTGGGTGAATGTATTATGGGTTTGGCATCGCCTTCTGCTATTCCTATTAGGCTTATACTTCTTTTGGGAATGGGGGCAAAACTGACCGATTCGTTGTATGTTGCATACTTAACATATACAGTATCTGTTCCGGTAGACTGACTAATAGCATAATTAATTGTTTCCCAGGGATTTTCATAAGCACCAGTGCCAACGATATTGCTGCCATTATTGCCGTCAACATAATAATTTGCAGCATAGACTAGGCTTGGGATAACTCCCAGTAGAAGAGCGGCTAAAGTAAAACTTCTTTTTAGTAGTGATGCTCGCTGAATCATAATTCAGTCCTCCGGGCGCCAAATTTATTTGTAAAAGCATAAAAAGTTTTAAGTATGTTTTGTCGAAAATGAGAGTCTTCAGGTCGAAATCAAAAGCTCATAAGCGCTTTCGTTTATGAGCACTCATCCTGACTTTCCATGAGAAAACGAATACTCAACAGGAGATTTTCGTCTAATGGTTTTTGGTCCTTAACCGTATGGAAAGCAAAAATGTTGATGGAAACAGAATGACGTCTCTCATACCTTTCTTAAATCCGCAAAAACCATGCCTGATACTGAGATATGTCGAGAGGGCTCTTAAAATATAAAAATATATGATGGGTTTGATTGCGCTGAAGTCGGGATCGATCCCAAACTACAACAAGAACATGTTCGTAATATATAAGTTACGAATACGAAAACAATATAGCTATACTAGGATTGCGGCTGAAAAAGGGCTTTTTCAGCGTGATCAGGTTTGGCCAACCGTATATCTTGGTGTCCAGCACAGAGCCCCGAATTGAACGTTCGCGTCACCTCGGCGCATAAGAATATATTCAAGCAATTTGTCCTAATCGTGCCATAATTTAAATCTCTCCTGAACTCACCTGAATGACCAATAGCTATCGTCTCTTCGGGCACAATGCTGAACTCAGTAGCAGCTAAGGCCATTCAGACTTTCTAATACCCACAGCCACCGCGCCCTGGATGTCTGCTGAAGTGACTTATTCTACCTTTCTCTTCCTTCTCGTACAATATCCACCAGTTCTTGCGTCGTAATATTCGCTTTAATCGATGGGACATCTAAAGGTGAAGAGGCGATTTTTTCCGGAACCAACGCAAAAGTTCGCCCGTCTTTCCTTCGAATTAGTACCTTTCCAGTATCTTCAGCCTGTTCAAGAACTATAGCGAGCTTTTGCCGGGCTTCTGAATATGTATAAACTTGCATTTTAGACCTCCATGGTTTCGACGTTAAGATTTTGAGCAGCTGTCTTTAGCTTTCGATCCAACGTCAATAGCGGTGCTTTATGTCTAATAGCACAATCCAAGAAATAGGCATCGTATGCATACATGTTGGCTTGTTTGGATATTTTTAAGGCATTAACAAAGTCTGGTTTGACATACCGGAGAGGGATACTATCGAAAATTACAAGGCCCTTCCGGGCTTCATCAAGTGTCAACCTATTCTGTTTAAACATAGCAGAGAAGGCATTGCCAATTTCCCAGGGAATAGAACCAGGTCCAATAAGTGTATTTCCAGCAGTAAATTCAACAATCCTATTACGTTCAGGTTCGCCAACAATAACTGCAATCAATGCAGATGTATCAATTACAACATCCATGTTTTCCTCCAGAATATGTATTATTGACAATTGTACAATAGCTAATTTATTTGTCAAATGTCAAGAGATAGAACAGCGAGCTGAGCGGCGCGGTTTATCCGCGCTCGTCTCAAGCGAATTGTTCCGTCATAAAGACCTATTTTTTTTGAAATGATGACGTACCTGCTGGTTACACCGATTATTTTTTTCTTTTGCATGGCGGATACTACATTTGCCTTAAAACGCTCCGAGGAGAGTGGCGCCTGAAAAATAATACAGAATGTGTGCAATCATTTGGGCCGGGATTCGACCGGGCCAATCGTCTCCGAATCGTCGGTCGCAATCATTCCAGTTCCACAGGTCCCATGTCCTTAATCCCCAGCCAAGCTCTTTGAATCGTTCGAGATCTTCCTTGCCTTCAAGGGCCAAGGAGCAAACCATCGGCTTTGTCCAGCCGTGCTTTTCAGCTACCTGGGCAACTGTGAAGCCCCTGGACAGGTCAGTATTTACCGGGTTTGCCAATGCTGGCATTTTCGGTAAATGGTCAGATATTGTCTGTTGGGGGGCGCCAAGTCTCATTGCAATCCGGTCCTGAGGGATGGCGAGGCGGTGCATGCGGGATATCTTGGTATCGAGGCTAAGCTGGGTTGCAGCGCGAAGATCGGCTGTGTATGAGTCCACTGTCTGCCTTGAGCAGCCGATGGCCTTTCTAATATCTGCGGAGCGGAGGCTGGATAGATCTCTTCATCTAAGATGATTGAGGAGATGGGAATTTTGGTTGCCGGTTTGGCCATTTCTGATAACCTCAGTACGATAGTGAAATTTGTCAGAAGCAGCGTAGTTTTTGGAATATATTCCGAAGAGTAAATAAGAGAGTAGTTATTCATTTCCCCTCTGGCTGCCAAGGAATGTGAAAGGCCACACACAATGAATTCAACCGGAGACCGGATACTCGTAGTTGATGACGATTCCACAATTTGTGAATTTCTGAGCGAGATACTGAAAAATGAGGGATACCGGCCCATTGTCTTCACACATCCTCATGATGCCCTGGCTGCTTTTGAAGAAAAGGTTGCACGCCTGGCCTTTATTGACATCAACTTGCCGGAGATAAACGGCCTGGAACTGGCCAAGAAACTCCGGCAGAAGGACCCCAAACTCGAAGTGGTATTCATTACAGGCTATGGTACTTTTGATAATGCGATACAAGCTATCAGGATCGGGGCTTATGACTATCTGCGAAAGCCATTCACTTTCAGCGAATTTAATCTCTGTCTAAAACGCTATGAGGAACGTAAGGCCCTCAGAGAGCAGATCAGGTTAGCTGAGCAGCGTTATTTCTATCTTGTTCAGAACTCTCCTTTGCTTATTTTCGTGCTCCGTGCGGACTTCCAAATGGAATTTGTCAACCAGGCCTGCTCAATGATACTGGGTTATAGTCCGGATGAGGCAGTAAATACCCCTGACTGGTTTCTTGATTGTATCCATTCTGAAGACCGTCTGCGTATAGAAAGGTTTTTCCAGTCTGCCTTTGAATCGCGAGGGGTGCCGTTTTCAACTGAATGCAGACTGTTACACAAGAAAGGCCATTTGATTTACGCCATTCTCAGATCCATTCCACCCATCCAGCCAGAATCGGGACATAAGGTGGAACAGTTGGAGGGCATTATTGTAGATATTACGGATCGAGTTCTTCTGGAGAAGACCTTGATTCAAAGGGAAAAACTTGAGACCCTTGGTACAATCTCTGCGGAAGTAGCCCACGAGATTCGAAACCCGCTTGTCTCCATAGGTGGTTTTGCCAGGCGTATCCAAAAGAAAAATCCGGACTTGCCGGAGATTGACATAATACTTCGCGAATCCAAGCGCCTGGAGACTCTCCTGGACAGAATAAAGAATTATCTTAAACCTGTCGAAGTCCGGCGTCAGGAATGTTCTGTTAATACTGTAGTTACGAAATCCATGGATTTTCTTTCTCCTGAGATGAAACACCATAATGTTACGTGCCGGACGGCATTGGATTCAGCAATATCAACAGCCTATGTAGACAGGGAAATACTGATGCAGGTTTTTGTTAACCTTATTCGAAATGCCGTAGCGGCTTTGGATAAAGGGGATGCACTTTTCATCAGATCATATGAAAGCGGCAAGAGTGTTCATGTCGATTTTAAAAATAAAATGGTTGGGCATAAGATAAAAGATCCTAAACTTTTATTCCTGCCATTTGACGACGGCGGCCAGACTTTCGGCCTTCCACTCTGTTACCGTCTGCTGAAGAACATGGGCGGTCTTCTTTCCTTTAGCCAGGAGAAGGACCATGTGATCTTCACGGTTACTTTGCCTAAGGACCCTGAGTATCGCCCATGGAATTAGAGCCTGTCCGGTTCAAGAGCTATTACATCTCCGCACGTTGACTTTTTTCTTTCCGTCTTCTATGGATATGCGTTTATGGAACAGTATGTTGCGGCAGTTGAAGAGACTGCAAGTTTTTTTCAGAGAGAACTACCCTGGACCCCGGATGTATGTCTGATGCTGGGCACGGGCCTGGGGGATGTAGCTCGGGCAATGGATGTGGTCTGGAAAGCCGGCTATGGCGATATTCCCAACTTTCCGGTGTCCACTTCTCCTGACCACGCTGGGAAGCTACTGGTGGGTAAGATCGGGAATGCCAAAGTGGCCCTGTTTCAGGGACGATTTCACTTCTATGAGGGTTACAGTACAAGGGAGCTTACATTCCCTGTTCGGGTGATGGCCGGCCTGGGAGCAAAGGTGCTGATCGGGTGTAATGCGGCAGGAGGCCTTAACCTGGAATTTTCCTCAGGGGACCTGATGCTGATTACGGATCACATAAATCTGATCCCGGACAACCCGCTGAGGGGATCCAACATAGACAGATGGGGGCCGAGATTCCCTGACCTTTCAAAGGCTTATTCCATCACCCTCAGAGAAAAGATAGTTCAAGTAGCCGGGAATCTGGGCATGGCCTTGAGAAAGGGAATATTTGTGGCTGTTCCAGGCCCCAGCATCGAGACCCCTGCAGAGACCGGATTTCTCAGGATGATTGGTGCGGATGCCGTGGCCATGTCCCTGGTGCCGGAGGTAATCGTTGCTGTTCATGCAGGGATGGAGGTGCTGGGGATCTCGGTTATTGCCAATGTAAATGATCCGGACAATTTTCAGCCCATCCTTATAGAGGACGTTATAGCTCAGGCCCGGAAGGCTGAACACAGTCTAGAGCGTCTTCTGGTAGCTTTTTTGGTGAAGCGTTCACAGGGCACCGCATCTGCTTTGTTG
>CBETWD010000095.1:0-8686 GCA_965539945.1 uncultured bacterium | reverse complement strand
TAAGGGTGGCATTGATTTTTTCTCCAATGATAATCACAAAAAATTCCTCATTTAACCCATAACGTAACCGTTCACGGGATTACAACGCCCGTTTTACCGCAACCCACCGAACTGTGAGCGTTTACAGGGTGCTGCAGATGCGAGGCGGAGGGTACGCAGACGTACTCCCTGTACTTCAAGTGCCCGACAACAAAGCAGATGCGGTGCCCTGTGAACGCTCACTCCATAACAAAGGATCGCAATCCCGGTATCTCCGTCTTTATCCGTTTTCTGATGTCTGACGGAACAGCCGGTTGCATTGGACTATTCAAAATTTCATTAACTATTTTGGTGGCCCGATCGGTAGCGTTTATCCCACCGGCAGCCTGCCATCTCGATCGTTCTTCACGGTCGCTCAGACAAGGAACGTATTGCTCTGAGCGCATATGTTTGCGTGTATGGCGCGCAGATACGAAGTGGCCTCCTGGGCCTGTCTTCTTTATCAAATCAAAGGCCAGGGTCTCATCATTGACTTCGATGCCCTCCACGGCCCGCATAACCATGCCGATGATCTCGTTATCAATGACCAATTTGTCATACGACGCCGTCATGCAAAACTCGAGAAATCCCGCCGCATCATGTATCCAGTTACCTCCTGCCAATGCAACCATCAGACTGGTGATTGCGGATTCATATCCTGTCTGCGCATCATTCACCTTGGCATCAGACATGCCTGCCGTAGCATAGATTGGAAGCTGATAGAACCGGGCCATCTGAGAGGCGGCTGCATTCATAAGTCCCATCTCCACAGCACCTGAAAGATACTTCATGTCACGCAGGTCCGTGATGGAAGAAATGCAACCGTACAGGGTAGGAGTGCCCGGACTGGTGAGCTGGGCCAGCATGACTCCGGCCAGGGTATCCACGTTTTGTACCACGAGGTTGCCGGCAAGAGTAATGGGCGCTGTCGCCCCACACAGAGGCTCTGTCGGTACTACTACCGGTATGCGATTTCTGGCAGCTTCCATTGTGAGTTGCCCATAGCTTTCATCAAGCTTGAATGGACTGATTGGACAGGTTACCATGGAAATAAAAGGCCGCTCCCGAAGCCTTTCAGGAGAACCTGCAATAAATTCCGCCATCTTGACGACGTTTTTTACGCCATCAACCGTATATACTCCGCCCATCACATGTTTCCGGGTGCGGTTCAACGCCGCACCAAAACGATTTACATCCACATCCTCCACAGGGAGATCATTGGGGTACACGTTGAGCATGTAAAAATGGATGTTATCCAGGGCGTTCACAAGGCAGGCCATATTGACAATGTCTTGAAGCGTTGACCTCCGGCAATCCTGAGACCCCGGTTCCTGTACGTTCAAGGCCGTGCCCCCTGTGCCCATATAGACCTTGTCGCCTCCCACCTCACAATCCAATTCACCGTTTTCCTCCCGACCACAGAGATGAACAACAGGAGGCGCTTTATGGATCAATTCTTCCACAAGATCTCCAGCAATTCTGATTACTTTGGTGACATCATCCACCTCCGCGCCTGCGTTGCGGAAGAGCTCCCTTGCTTCAGCAAAGTTCACCTGCACTCCCACCTCGGAGAATACTCTCAGGCTGGTTTTGTGGATTTTTTCTATGTCCTGGTCGCTCAGGGGCCTGTACCGGCCTCCATGCAACCCTTTTCTTACTTTAATCATGTATTTTACCCTGACTCGGCTCTAAGTGACCTAATGTGTCCCTGTTGGTTTTTATGCCCTTCTTGCTATGCAATCAGTTTTTTTGCAATGCCGGCAAGGATTATAAGGGACGGAAGGATGGGAACTCGAGGAATGAAGTAGACCAAAGACCCCTGAAATCGATTTGCGCGGCTGCATAAGGCAGGAATCGAGTAATTCAACCCCGGTAACCTCCGAATCGAACAGACCGAAGAGTTTTTTCTGGTCGATGACGGGCCAATCGCAATAACCAGGACTGAAGCGCAGTGTGACCGACTTGTCTTCCGAAAGAAATGGGGCCTCATTGCATTGGTGAAACTGCTCAACCATATTCTCCACGGCCACCGAGCCCATAGTGTCCAGGACATAGGCCTCTGATAAACGCCTTTGGGCCATAAGGCCGTTAATTTCGTCTTCAATAGTACTCCCGACAGTAGCCACAAAGCATACAATCTCATCCGAACCCTTAAGGGCACGTGTAAGCTTTCGGCTCCTGAAGGTCGTATCCCCGTTGATGGAGACATATTCCTTGCCGATGTTATCGATTTTTTCAATTTGATAGTGCAACCGGGGTACGAGCAACTCGTCCAATCTCTTGCTATAACTCTCAACTTTCGTGCTGAGCGAATGAGAAAATCCCTGACATCCGCCGGCACCAAAATGCCTTGACAATTCATTTGTCTCAACGCTTGGATTTATTGTTATTGATTCCATTATGTATACCCAGGGGATTTAACTGCTTTCCAAAAATGCGCCGCAAACTCGCCACACACTTTGTTGACAAAAGCTTCAATAGGACTTACAAATTGTTTTTGCTATAATAACACCAAACAAAAATATTTGAGTTAGAAGGATATACTAAAAAACTTCGGCTTGTCAAGGTCCCTCCGGATATCGTAAGAGTTCAGAGTTCAAAGGTTCAGAGTTTACCGAAAATCTGAGTTGTTGACTCGTGAGTTCTTCCTGCCCACTCGCCAAGCTTGCGAGACAGGCGGGAATGGAGGTAGATATGCCCCAGGTAGTCCGTGGTACTATAAAGGAGATCGGGTATTCCAATTCTTCCATGGGTTTTGACTGGCAGACCTGTGCGGTTATTTCCAGCGTTGACAAACAGTCGCCGGATATAGCCATGGGTGTGGATCGTGAAGGCGACATCGGGGCTGGAGATCAGGGTCTGATGTTTGGTTATGCCTGCGATGAGACTCCTGACTATATGCCCATGCCCATATGGTATGCCCATCGACTGGCATTTCGTCTGGCGGAAGTAAGGAAAAAAGGGGTTTTGCCCTTTCTGAGACCTGACGGCAAGTCACAGGTTACGATTCAGTATGAGGACAGAAGACCTGTCTCGGCCCATTCCATCGTAGTAGCTGCCCAGCATGACCCTGGAGTCAGCAATAAGGAAGTGAAAGAGGCAGTGATTGAGGAGGTTGTTAAAAAAGTCGTTGTACCAGAGCACTTAACCGGCGAGACAGAATTTCAGTTTTAAACCAAAGGACATCATTGATTACCTGGACATGAGACGGCCGATCTTTAAGAAGACGGCTGCATATGGTCATTTCGGCAGACCTGAGCCGGAGTTTACATGGGAGCGCCTTGACATGGTGGAAACTCTTAAGGAACAGGCGGGACTGTAGGGAGGATAAAGGTATGAATTATCACATTAAGGGCCGGGTAAAAAATAAATTGGTAGAATTTGCGCCCGGATTTGCCTTAGATTTAGTCGATCTGATTGAGCAAAACCGCAGGCATAGCAGTGTTATGTTGAGGATTTTGCGATTGAGGATCGATTAAAGATGTGGTGAAGATGGGATGCGAAAATGCCAAGTTATTTTTCACCAGGCCCTAAGTCGGAATATATGGTGAAAAAGGATATCGGGCTGGAGAAAAAGGTCTATGGTGTACCGGAAGAAATAGACCGTGAAATTGCAAGGCTGAAATTGTCGAGCATGGGCATCCGGATAGACACGCTTACTCAGGAGCAAAAGAAGTATCTATCTTCGTGGGAAATGGGAACATGATTCCGCTTACCGCCCTTTAGGCCCTCAGCCTCTTATAACATTTTACGCAGCATTGAGGCATTTCTGACAGGATTTGCTCAGGGCTTTTCGTTATCTTTGGCTTAAAGGGTTCTCTGAATCCGGAGTATTCCTTTTTATTCCAGATGTGGGTTAAGGTTTCGTTCTGTATGTTGCCAAAGGAGATTCCTTTTATCGGAAAAGATTGACCTTTGAAGATGTAACAGGGGGGATTACCGTCACCGGGTTCGCGAGTTTTACATAGAACCGAATCGGTTAGAACGCATGGGACGACCTCGCCTTCAACATTGATAACACACGCATGGCGGACATTTTCACGGCAGCAGCCGGAGGCATTGTCAAGGCCGGGGCCGTGATAATCAAAGATGATGTTTTCGCTAGCTGCTTTGTCTTTGATCTCCTCCAGCGCAATGCTATAATAGTCTATACGCCCTGTATCGTTAAAGATCGCTTCTGCGGTGAGTTTCGGATCAATAATCAAAGTCAGGTTGCTGGCTACTATCTGTTTTGCTCCCACCCTTTTTGCAAGGGGGAGAATCTCCTTGAGTTCATGAAAATTGGATCTGAGCATGAGATAGGCCAGATGTACCGCCGGGACATGGGTTTTTCTTTCAGTCTTGATCTTGCAGAGTAGTTCAAGACTGGAAATAATCGTCTTAAAGTCACTCCCCTTACGGATCTGGTTGTGGGTTGGTGCTGTGGTGCCGGCGAGACTGATACCGATGATGTCCAACTCCAAATCAACCAACTTATGGATGGTTTCTTCAGTAAGAAGCATGCCGTTTGTAGTAAACCCTGTGCGTTTGCCTCGATCCTTGCAAATCCGGATCATTTCAAAGATATCGTTGTTGAGAAGAGGTTCTCCCCACCCCTGCAGGTAAACCATGTCCGTATATTTGAGAAAAGGGATCAATTTATGAAAGAGATCTATCGGCATCTGTTTGTTTGTCCAACGTTTCCCCATCAGAGTACGGGGACAATAGATGCAGGCTCCATTGCAGAGGGTCGTTACTTCAACCTGGACCCAATCCAGGGTTGGGCTCTTGATTGTGTCCAGTTGTCTTTTAAACCCTTTAAACATGACTGATAAATCGCAAATTCAAAAAGCCGGCTGGCAAGTACCATGTTTGGCGCGATTTGGATCTGTTAATATGAAGCCAACCCTTTTTGGATTTCATTTTGCATGGATTCTACGACCGCAACGGGATCCTTTGCTTTCCTGATAGGACGACCGACAACCACATAATCAGCACCATTTATTATGGCATCTTGAGCTGTTATGATTCGTTTTTGATCATCTTCAGGGATTTCAATATTTTTGCCTGGCCTGATACCTGGCGTGATTATGAGAAAACTGTCACCCAGAGCGTCTCTTAGGCGAGGCGCCTCAAGACCGGAAGAAATAACGCCGTCACACCCCAGCTTTAAAGCACGCTTGGCTCGACTAAAAACCAAATCCTCGATTGTACCGGAAAAGCCCATTTCCTCCATGTCTTCTTCGCCATAGCTGGTCAATACAGTAACAGACAGAATTTTTACCCCACTTTTTTCTTCAACTGCTGCCCGAAGAATTGGATCATTGCCATGCACAGTGGCAAACGTAATATTTCTATTTCTCAACTGCCTAAGAGCCGATTTGACTGTTTCCGGAACATCAAAAAATTTGAGGTCAACCATGACCTTATGGCCACGCTTTGTAATCATTTCGATAACAGGAAACCACTCCGCCAGGAACAATTGCAGGCCGACTTTATAGAAATTTATGTGGCTTCCTAAGAGATCAACCCATTTTTTTGCCTCTTCTTTGGAGTCTACATCTAAGGCAAAGATAATACGTTCATTTAATGGAATACTTTTGTGCTCCATGGTGTCAACAGTCCTTACCTGTATTTAGCAGATGCATCTATAAATCAAATGATACCATAAAATCTGAGGGAATAGCCCGCTTCCAGCGCAGGTCGTTGGATAAAATGGCGGTTGCATTTCTGACCAACCCGCAGGACACAATAAGAGAATCTATTGTCCGCAAGTTCTTCCATGATACCCTGGAGTCTCGACCCATTAGATCCAGGACCCTCTCGTCAACACCCTGACACGTTATATTGGGGAAAGTCAGGAGATAACTTTTCACTTCTTGGGCTAAGCCTGGCTGCTCTTTCCTTAATGGCCCCTGCATGACCTCGGCCACAGAGATCAATGACAGAACGCCGGAAAATTGGCCCTCTTCAAGATTCCTCATAACAAATCGGGCCAGATCAGCATAAGGAGAAGTCTCCTCCACCAAATAGATTATTATATTGGTGTCTATGAGGACGGTTTGGCCCCAAAGCCTTTTCTTCAGTTTTTGATGGTCTATGAGCACTATCGCTCTTCTCGCTCTCGATCCAGCCATTTCTGTATCTCATCACCAGTCTGTCCGAATGACCCTTTTGTAAGACCCGCTAGATGATCAGTGAATGAGGGGATTGGTTTAAGGATGATTTCATCCGCTTCTTCACGTAATAGAAGCCTGGTCCCTTTTTTTATATTATACTTTCTGCGAAGCTTGGCAGGAAGCACAAGGTAACCACGATCCGCCACACGTATAGTCCTTGTCTCCATAATGTCCACCTTAAAATCAGTATTTCAATAATAATCAATAATAATTAAAATGTCAATCATTATGGAATTGATTGAATTTCGTTAATAGTTTAATAGTATAGGAATTTCCATTTTTGGACAGGATCAACAGGATTGTCAGGATAAAAAATATTAAGAAATCCTGTAAATCCTGTTGATCCTGTCAGAGAAGTCCGCCCGAAGGGCGCTAAGTCCACAAAGGGGTAATAGAAAATGGAGCCGGTAATATCCAGTAAACTGACAACGAAATGCCAGGCGACTATTCCGGAAAAAATCAGAGGTGTCCTTGATCTACATCCTGGTGATGATGAAGAAGCGTACCGTGATCTATAAGCAATTTGATGTCGTGGTTGTTTCTTGATCCCTGGACGGAACCATGGACCGCTATAATCAAAATTCGATATTTTTTGGAGTTCTGGGGAAAGGGATAACATCCCTGATATTGCTTATCCCGGTAAGAAACATCAGAAGGCGCTCAAACCCGAGGCCGAAGCCGCTGTGCGGAACACTTCCGTACTTCCTGGAATCAAGATACCACTGGTAATCCTCCAGAGGCATGCCCATCTCCTTCATGCGCGCCTCAAGCATATCAAGCCGTTCCTCCCGCTGGCTTCCTCCGATGATTTCACCTATTCGGGGCACAAGGATATCCATGGCTGCAACGGTCCTGTTGTCATCGTTAATCCTCATGTAAAACGGTTTAATATCTTTGGGATAATTATAGACAATTACAGGCTTTTTAAAATATTTTTCAGTAAGATAGCGTTCATGTTCAGTCTGAAGGTCAGTACCGTAGTTTATTTCATACTCAAATTTCTTTTTTGATTTTTCAAGAATCTGAACGGCTTTTTCGTAAGTGATCCTCTCAAAATCAGAGGACAAAATATTTTCAATTGTATTTGCAAGTTCCTTGTCAACAAATTTTGCAAAAAGCTCAATGTCTCCTGCACAATTTTCCTGAATAACACCTGTTAGATATTTCAACATCTCCTCTGCGACATCCATGTCCTTGTCAAGATCACAGAACGCCATCTCAGGTTCAATCATCCAGAATTCCGCTACATGCCGTGATGTATTGGAATTTTCCGCGCGAAATGTAGGACCGAATGTATAAACGTCACCAAGCGCAAGAGCAAACATTTCAGCCGACAACTGGCCGGACACGGTTAGTCCGGCTTCCTTGCCAAAAAAATCCGCTGAATAATCGGCTTTTCCGTCAACGCAGGGCACATTTCCCATATCAAGAGTTGTCACCTGAAAGAGTTCTCCCGCTCCTTCACAATCAGAACTTGTCAGTATCGGCGTATGAATGTACCTGAACCCTCTGTCCCTGAAAAACTTATGTATGGCATATGAAAGTTCGGACCTGATCCTGAAAGCCGCGCCGTACTTATTTGTTCTTGGCCGCAGGTGGGCAATGGTCCTCAGGAACTCATCACTGTGACGTTTCTTCTGAAGGAGATAGTCATCAGGGGCAATGCTGATTATTTCTATATTCTTTGCATGGATCTCCCATTTCTGGCCCTTTCCGGGGGATTCTGCCAGGCTGCCGGAAACCCCCACCGCGGACCCGGTAGTAAGCCGGTCAATAGCATCATAATTATCCAAAGAGTTGTCGGCAATAACCTGAATGTTTTTCAGGCAGGACCCGTCATTTACCTCGATGAACGAAAATCCCTTTGAGCTACGCCTTGTCCTGACCCACCCCTTAACAACAACTTCATCAACTGCTGCATCAAGGCATAGCAGTTTATTGATCTTTATACGTTCAGTCATCCGGTACCTTCCCTCCTAAAATGATCGGTTCCAGGTTCAGGGTTCAGGGTTCAAAGGTTATAGTCTACCAATATTCTTAACTTTATGACACAACGCTGAGATTAACCTCTTTCACCCAATGGGTGAAACATAACATTCGCCCCTATTGACGCTTTATCCTTTTGTTACCGGTCTGGCGCCCTGGCAAGACAGCCAGTTAGGGCTTTTCAACCGGGAACCGTGAACGTTGAACCGCTCAACCCAGGTTCCTATATCCTATCAAAGCCACAATCTACGCTGATCATGTAGCTGTGCCGAATTATCACCCGCACCTTAGGGCCTTAGTTGTGAATTCCGTGCATTTTATGGCAGAATATTTTGTACTTAGCCGCCTTCGGCGGGACTCTTTTTGACAGGATTTACAGGATTTACAAGATTTTTATTTATCCTGACAATCCTGTTCATCCTGTCTGAAAAATGGAAATTTCCTAAGGCACTGTTCCGCTTATTCCAGTACATGTATGTTTTTCTCTGCGCAAATATCCTTTAGGGCTTTCGGCCACACAGTGA
>CBETWD010000094.1:0-8808 GCA_965539945.1 uncultured bacterium | reverse complement strand
CTGTACTTCAAATGCCCGACAACAAAGCAGATGCGGTGCCCTGTGAACGCTTACCCAAATTCTTAGCGTTGTCCCTTCGCTTGAGTGTAATCTGTCTTGAACGTGGACATGGTATTAGTCAATTTTTCGGCCTGACCGGCATTTTGTTGGGTGGTCTTGTCCATCTCCGCCAGTGCCTTTGTCATTTGCTCGATCCCTTGAGCCTGCTCTTGTGATAACCTTGCGATATCCTCCACTAATTTTGTGACATTTTTGCTCCTTTCTGCCAACTCTGAGAAGGCCTTGCTTGTTCCGTTTGCCAGCTCAGCTCCCTTCTCGACTTTCTTTACAGTATTCTGAATCATGTCTTGTGTGTTTCTAGCCGCATCTGCAGACCGGAGAGCCAGGTTTCTTACCTCTTCGGCCACAACAGAAAAACCGGCTCCGGCTTCTCCTGCCCGTGCAGCCTCGACGGCGGCATTCAGGGCAAGGAGATTTGTCTGAAACGCAATTTCATCGATTGTCTTGATAATCTTCGAGGTCTCCTCACTTGCCTTGGATATCTCTTCCATGGACGTAGTCATCTCGGCTATAGAGTCATTGGCCTGCCCAACAACCAGATGGACGCCCTTCATCAGATTGTCAGCCTCGACGGCATTTTCTGCGTTGTGCTTTGTCGTGGAAGCTATCTCTTCAAGGGATGCAGAGGTCTCTTCCACAGTACTCGCCTGTTGGCTTGCGCCGCTTCCCACTACCACGGCAGTCTTTTGCACACCTGAAATGACCTTGTTCAAATTCCGAATAAAGGAATTGAAGAGTCTTGCCAGTTCTCCAATCTCATCTTTTGTTTCAATCGGTATTTGACGGGTAAGGTCCCCTTCATCCTCTTCGTACAATCTTAGCAGACGCACAAATTCACCAAGCGGCCTGCCCACGAATTTTCTCACGAGCAAAAACATTGCAACCACTAACACCACAACGATTCCCAGTAGCGTGATCAAGGAATTTTGGAGAGACGTCTTCTTTATGTCTGCTATGGTCTCTTGTGACTGCGTTTCCGCCTTGGCCAAAGACTCTGTCGAAAATCTGAAGTGGGTAACGCCACCTATCTCTCCTGTCTTCCACTCAACATGACAGCGTACACAGTCACCGGTAATCATTTGAGGTTGAAATATCTCAATTTCACTTTCTGTGGCTTGTCGGAGCATCCGGGGCTCAGCCGTCAGGCGGCCCTTGATATCATCGGGAAGGCGTTTTTCCAAAAAGGAGGCGTCCGAGGAATGGGATACGATTCCATTGCGGTCGTATAGGGAGAACTCCAGGAGTCCTTTCACTTCCTTCTGCGCTTCAAGGAGCTTGGTGAATTTCTCCATTTCTCCCCTTTCAAGCGATCCCGCAACAGACTGCTGCACCGACCGGAATATGTTCTCGGCGCTTTCTTGCTCTCTCTGCCTGAGTAGTTTGATATCTGATTCCGCAAGATTGGAGATTACGCCTGTTACGCCGAAGTACTGCAGGATCTGGGCAACTGCTACGACAAGGATAAGACCTCCAAGGAGCGATAGGATTAATTTGCTATGGAGTTTCATTTTGTTGTTCTCCCCTCACTCAACGTTGTTCTTCTGGTAAAAAGGAAACAATGTCTTGGCCGCGAAGTTCTCACGTTCGTAGTCTGCAAAACGGGGGCATTGATCATGAATCAGCCTGGAATAGAACATCTTGGGGCGGCCCTTATCATCCAGGGGCGGAATGCCGAATTTGAGCACATGGACCAGGGTGCCTACCACCCAGTCAGCGTACCGATCCGCCACAACCTTGCACTGAATGGCCCTTGCAGCATGTCGGCCCAAAACGGTACAGGTTGCAGGCCTTTTCTTGTTTTGTACCAATGGTTTTGGAATGGAGCTATTTATGCCTTGAATTTACCCACCAACTCGCCCAACTGTCGAGCCAGTTTGCTCAGTTCCTCGGCGCTGAGGTCCACCTGAACACTGCTGCGGGACATTTCCTTTGTCGATTGATTCACATCAGAGCTGTGTTTGGCAATCGCTGCGACAGCGTTGGAAGCATGGGCTACGTTTTCCGCCACTTCCTGAATGCCCTGTGACGTCTGCCCCACATTGCCGGCAATCTCTTTGGTTGTTGCAGACTGCTCCTCGACAGCACTGGCAATAGTGGATACGGTGTTATCAACTTCGTTGATGACTTTTGAAATCTCCTTGATCTCAAACACAGTCCCATCTGTGGAATCCTGAATACCCTGAATCTTTTCTTTGATCTCTTCCGTGGCCAGGGCTGTCTGTTTGGCTAATGCCTTGATCTCGTTGGCCACAACGGCGAAGCCTCTGCCGGCTTCGCCGGCCCGGGCAGCCTCTATAGTTGCATTTAAGGCCAGCAGATTTGTCTGCTCGGATATCTCGGTAATTGTCTCTGTGACTTTGCCGATTTCTTGGGCCACCTTGCCCAGCTCGTTTACCTTGTCAGAAGCGCTCTTGGCCTGAGATACGGCTTGCCCTGTGATGGTACTGGTTCTTTCCGTGTTTTGAGCAATTTCGTTGATTGTGCTGGTCATCTCTTCTGCAGAAGTCGCCACCATACCTACATTGGTGGAGGCCTGTTCCATGGCAGCGGCCACAGAGGACATGTTGGAATTTATCTCTTCGGCTGAGCTGGCTACGGTATTTGACTTATCGGAAACATTGTTGGCCCCTGCTTTCATCTCCTTTGACAGGCCGGACAGGTTGGAAGACGAAGTGCCTAACGTCTCAGCATTCTGTGCAATATCTTTAATCATTGACTGGAGATTCCCCATAAATGTGTTAAAATATTTAGCCAGCTCTCCTATTTCATCCTTGCTATCGATGTCAATCCGTGCAGTAAGGTCGCCTTCGCCCTCGGCAATATCCTTCACCATACTGGTGATGTTTCCAAGCGGTCGGGCTACAAGTCTGTTTACCAAAAAATACATGGTCACCACTAGCACGAGCACAATGCCCACTACTGAGAGAAAAGAACTCCTTAGGGCCGAGCCTTTTATGGCTGACATCGTTGTTGCCGCCGCCTCCTTTGCCTTAACCAAGGCCTCCATAGAGAACCTGATGTGGGTTATCCCACCTATGTCTCCGGCCCTCCAGTCTGTATGACAACGAACACAATCAGCAGTAATGACCTGAGGTTGGTAGATCTCCATGACGTTTTCTCTCTGGCGCGCAAACCTCTCTGGGCTGGTCATCAGACTGCCTTTAATGTCCTTTGGAAGCCCCTTTTTCAAAAAGGAAGGATCTGAAGAATGGGTTACGATCCCCTTTCGGTCGTACAGAGAAAACTCCAGCAGGCCTTTAACTTCTTTTTGCGCTTCAAGGAGCTTGGTGAATTTTTCCATTTCTCCCCTTTCGAGCGATCCCGCAACTGCCTGCTCCAGTGATAGGAACATATTACTGGCGCTTTCTTCTTCCCTGTTTTGGAGGAGCCTGACATTGGATTGTGAAATCTCGGAGATCACCCGAGTTACAGCAACATACTGAAAGATTTGGGCACCTGCCACAACGATAATCACGCCGGCAAGGAGCGACAGGATTAACTTCGTATGCAGTTTCATTTTGCTGTTCTCCCCTCACTCAACTTTGTTCTTCCGGTAAAAAGGAAACGATGTTTTGGCCGCGAAGTTCTCTGACGCACAGCCGATACACGGCGCTCCTGCCTTGATGCAGGAATTGGTGCCGGAATTCCAAAGGCGCAAGGTGCAATCAGCGTGTGTGATCGGTCCAAGGCAGCCCAACTTAAAGAGACATCCGTCGTCTGAAAAGGTCTTGGCAAAAATCTCACGTTCGTAGTCTGCAAAACGGGGACATTGATCATGAATCAGCCTGGAATAGAACATCTTGGGGCGGCCCTTATCATCCAGAGGCGGGATGCCGAATTTGAGCACATGGACCAGGGTGCCTACCACCCAGTCAGGGTGAGTGGGGCATCCAGGTAGGACGATTGTTGGTGTTGAGATCCCTTTGTCATTCAGGAACTCAGGCACACTCATGGCGCCTGTGGGGTTGTTCTCCGCTGCCGGAATGCCGCCGAATGCCGCGCACGAGCCCACGGCTACTACCGCATCGGCATTCTTTGCGGCCCGCAAGACCTGTTCTGTCAAAGCTTCATGTCCGACCACACATGCCTCTGGCATTCCTGCCGGTATGCTCCCCTCAACAGCCAGGAGATACCCTCCGTGCTCTATACTGCGGTTAATGACCTCCATGCTTACATCTCCTGAGGAGGCAGACAGGGTGGAATGAAAAAGCAAAGAGATATACTCGGTCAGTATCTGTGCCGGGCCTGGCTCCTCACTATTTAACAGGGAGACGGAACATCCGGAGCAGCTTTGTCCCTGCAACCATAGGACCGGCGCATTGCCGGCTGCCAGATCTTCCAGTGCCTCGGCTATTTTCGGCACAGCCGATGTTCCCAAACCCATAACTGCGGCCAGTTTCAGGCTGACGGCCAAGAATTCCCTGCGAGTCATATTCATAGGAGGCCTCCTTCCTTGTCAGTGAACCGCACAGGCAATGCACGGATCAAAGGACCGTACCACCCGTGTGGCTTCTATTGGATTGCTGCTGTCTGCAATCGGTGTCCCAATAAGCGCCTGTTCCACAGGCCCCGGATTATCCCTGTCATCACGTGGAGAACAGTTCCATGTCGTGGGCACCACACACTGATAGCGGCTTATCTTATGATTACGGATTTCAAGCCAGTGGCCTAATGCACCGCGTGGGGCTTCGGTCAAGCCCATACCTTGTCCTGTCTCAGGGATACTGAAGTCTTCAAATGCAGGTTGTCCCGGCGTCAACTCTTCCACCCATTCAGCGCACCGATCCGCCACAACCTTGCACTGAATGGCCCTTGCAGCATGTCGGCCCAAAACGGAATACAGGTCTTGAGGTCTTCCTCCCAACCTGGCAAGCAGACCGTCTACCAGGTCCCTCACCACCGGATTTTCTCCTCCAAGATATGCAACCATGATGGTGGCAAATGGACCGACTTCCGCTACAGTGCCGTTGTACCGTGGTGCTTTGATCCACGAATAGGCCCCGTTCTTATGTGGTTGAGGGACTGTTTGACCTTGAGATGGATGGAGGCCGGATGACGATGAGTAGAGGGAGTACCCGACATCTTCCGTAATTCTTGCTGCGTCAAAGGATGTAAGGTTCCCCTTGAGAACCACCCCTGATGACAGGAGCTTTTTTGAATTGTCTGCAGATTCCGGAAAGACGCCGTAAGTCAATAAGTTGCCGCATCCCTTGCCTATGCTGAAATATTCCGGAAAGGCGGCCGCGACTTCTGCCACATCTGTCAGATATGAATTGTCAATAAAGGCCTGCAATTTCTGGATCATTGATTTGCAGGCAGCTATTTTGTGGGCTGTTACTTTTTCCGTCACACCGCCGGGCACCAGGGTCGCGGCATGAGGCAGCTTCCCGCCGAAGACCGCTCCCAGCTTGTGAGTCAGCCTTCTCATGTCAAGGGCATCAAGATAGTGTTTGATGCCCAGGATGTTCAATTCCGTATTTTCTATGTATTTACCCGAGTACCGTGGGAGAAATGGCGGGGCCGGATAGATGACATTTGACGACAACTGGGATTGTACCCATGCCTTAAGACCCTGCAATGCCGGATCTTTCCCCTTGTAACGGGTAATTGCCGTAATATCCACAAAATCCAGGGCCGCTAAGTGGTAGAAATGCAAGATGTGCGACTGCATAAAATTGGCGCCCTGGATAAGGTTTCTTATCAGCCTCCCGTTTTTGGGAGGGACTACCCCGTAGGCAGCGTCCTGAGCCAGGATAGAGGCAGTGCCGTGGGACACCGGACACACACCGCAGATCCTCTGCGTAATCTGCTGTGCATCGAGAGGATCACGGCCCTTCAGGATTACTTCAAATCCTCGAAACATCTCACCTGAACTGAAGGCATTGACAACACGATCCGACTCTATCTCAATGCGTATCGCCAGATGGCCTTCAATTCTCGTAATTGGATCAATAGTCACCGTAGTGGACATAAAACCTCCTCTTCTAGTGCCAACGTATGGGGTTTTAGTTCTTTACGGCATATATTGAACCTGACTTAAATGCTTGGGAAAAAATAAATTGGTAGAATTTGCGGGCATCCTTCATTTTGTAGTTTACTATCAGACCGCGTCACACATCTCTTTGGAAATGGTTTCTTCTGGTTTTCTCTTTGCCCAAGTAATAGAGCCGAATAATTTTCAGATTTTCATAATCTGTCTCCCCGCCAAGTGCGTCAAATACCGGTTTCAAGAACTCTGTTCCGAGATCCTTGAATTTGTCAAGAATATGGTCCTTTTCTTCAGCTTTTTTGTCCCTCTGTCTTTTTGTCGATATTTTAAGAATACAGCGGCGCATCGGCCCTGGCGCTTAAATTTCTCTTACAAGGCCCATTTTACCTGTATACTTAACTTTAATTAATGGATCAATATACTCCTTGGCGAAGGCTATCTGTTTGGAAAGATATCGTATATCAAACAGGAACCGCCGGGGGCAAGGATCCGTAAGACCTCTTTGAAAAGGGAAAAATTATTGACGAGGTAACATTTTATGTGTACGCACGCTAATATGTAATGATGCTTAATAGAGGAGAAAAACAATGGCGATACATGAACTCGCAGGCAAGCCTGCACCAAGGTCGATGTTAGCTAATATTCCAAGGCTCGTCTCTGCTTATTATACGCATAAACCTGATGTGTCGGACCTTGGTCAGCGCGTGGCATTCGGCACCTCCGGGCATAGGGGGTCGTCGTTGAAGAACAGCTTTAATGAGGACCATATTCTGGCCATCTGCCAGGCCCTCTATGAATACAGAAGATTCAGAAAGATTACAGGCCCTCTTTTCATAGGGATCGATACACATGCCCTTTCAGAGCCTGCCCTGGCCACGGCCATTGAGTTCTTTGCCGCGGCCGGTGTAACGGTCATGGTCCAGAAGGGTTTGAGTTATACACCCACTCCGGTGATATCACATGCCATTCTGACCTATAACGCCAAGACGAAGGATAGGCTTGCAGACGGAATTGTCATTACCCCTTCTCACAACCCGCCTGAGGACGGCGGATTCAAATATAATCCACCCGAGGGAGGTCCGGCCTCTGTGGAGACGACAAGGGCCATTGAAGACAGGGCCAACGAACTTCTCCAGGGCGGGCTCAAAGACGTAAAAAGGATGCCCTTTGAGAAGGCCCTGAAGGCCGATACAACCCAAGAATATGATTACATCACCCCTTATGTGGAAGACCTCAAGAACATCATCGATATGGAGATCATCGCCCAAGAGGGGCTCAAAATCGGTGTGCATCCCTTAGGCGGTTCGGGGATCTATTTCTGGGATCCCATTGCCGAACTTTATGGGCTTTCTATTGAGATAGTGAACAGGTCTGTGGACCCCACCTTTTCTTTCATGACCCTGGACAAAGACGGCAAAATCCGCATGGACTGCTCGTCCCCCTATGCCATGGCGAGTCTGATTGAACTGAAGGACAGGTTTGACATCGCCTTTGGCAACGATACGGACACTGACCGCCACGGTATTGTTACGAGGACCGCAGGGCTTATTAATCCTAATCACTATCAGGCCGTGGCTATCTGGTATCTGTTTCAGAACAGGCCCGGGTGGAGGGAAGACGCGGCTGTTGGCAAGACCCTGGTTTCAAGTTCAATGATCGATCGGGTGGCAGACTATCTGAAAAAAAGACTGTGCGAAGTACCTGTAGGCTTTAAATGGTTCGTGGACGGTCTACTTGACGGTTCTTACGGCTTTGGAGGTGAGGAAAGCGCAGGGGCGTCCTTTCTGAGAAAAGACGGCACAGTTTGGACCACGGACAAAGACGGGATCATCATGGATCTTCTTGCCTGCGAAATCACAGCCAAAACCGGCAAGGACCCAGGAGAGACCTATAAAGAACTTGAGAAGAAGTTCGGCAGTTCCTTTTATCAACGCATTGATGCGCCGGCCACACCAAAGCAGAAGGCGGTTCTTAAAGGTCTTTCCTCTGATATGGTCACGGCAGATAACCTTGCAGGAGAACCTATAATTGCAAAACTGACCAAAGCACCCTGTAACAATGCACCCATTGAAGGCCTCAAGGTAGTGACGGAAAATGGCTGGTTCGCAGCACGGCCCTCCGGTACCGAGGATATCTATAAATTGTATACTGAAAGCTTTAAGGGTGAAGAACATTTGAAGAAGATCCAGGAAGAGGCACAGGAGATTGTTGATAATGCCTTAAAAGCAGGAGATGTTTGATTGGGATAGTGTAACCGTTATCTCCACTGAAGTTTCACCGCAATTATGCATTGTAGATTCAAGTAACCATGCGCAGCAAGGCGTCGACGAAAGATTTTTTCAGTGTCGCATAGGTTGGGCAAAGCGCAGTGTGCCCAACCTACTATATTGTGGGGACAGTCAAGCCCCCGGCAATTCGATATTTCCATACAACCTCTCTTGCTTGCATCCGAACTATTGCGCCATAAGTGTTTCTCTCCTTTTTAATTACTCCAAAATCATTTATGATTCCGCTGAAAAAACCCAATCTGCGGCGTTGCTTCAATTTTCCAGTCACTGCGACGTACGATAAGTACGTCTCATGCCTGGAAAATTTCGCGCCTTGCATCTCGGGCTTTTTGAGCGGAATCATGTTTCAGGCTTTTTTGCAAGGAGTAATTGATCATATAGCTGACGGCTATTGAAGATAATTAGTAATAAACTCAGAATGAATACTGAACAGGCCCTTTTAAAACTCAGAGAATCACTTGCAAAACCAGA
>CBETWD010000093.1:0-8810 GCA_965539945.1 uncultured bacterium | reverse complement strand
AATTTAATATAATTATCCTTGCAGTCCCAGATCTATTTAGTGCCTGAACGAAAAGTCCGTTTTCTTGTAGGTTGGGTTGAGCCTGCAATGTTATGTTGGGTTTCGTACCTCAACCCAACCTACTAAAATCAGGCACTTACAAAAATATAATTCCAACAGGCGAAACCCAACGAATCATTCTAGAAAACCCTGAGTCAAAATTGTGGACAACAAAAAAAATATAGACGGTCCGGAAACTCAACAGACATCAGACGGTCTTTCGTTCCGACTCCGGCGGGCATGTGGCTTACTGATGGCCTGGGTCTGGTCAACCCCTGGGCCTGACGAGCAAAAATGCCTGAAGTTATTACGGATAGTCATACGGATTCATCTTATAGTATTCCAGGAATTCCAGCGTGATGTCATAACCCTTCGGGCCAGTGCCCTGACCTTTACGGTGGTCCTGTCCCTGGTTCCCATGCTGGCTTTGGGTACCGCAGTGTTAAAGGGCCTGGGCGCCGGAGACCAGATGCGTGAGGTTGCCTATAAATTTATTGACCAGCTTGAGCTGTCTGTAGCCAAAGAAAGTGGGGAACAAATCACCTCTGCTGCCGGATCGGTTCCTGCACTACAACCTGATACGGATACGGCAACAGCAACGGAGCCGGCCCCAAAGGGCCTTACTGTCCATCTCCGAAAGGCAGTGGACCAGATCTTTGATTATGTGGATCGCACCAACTTCGCTACATTGGGCGCTTTTGGAATCCTGGGGTTGGTAGTCGCAGCGATCTTTGTCCTGGGCAGTATCGAGCAGGCCATGAACGCCATCTGGCAGGCAGAGAGCAGCCGGCCAATAGGCCGGAAGATTATGGACTATTTGGCCCTTATGATTCTGCTTCCGGTAAGCATAAATACAGTAATGGCCGCAATGGCAACTCTTCAGAGCCAGGCCCTTCTGGTCAGGCTTCAGGGCATGCTTCCTGTAATCTGGCTGGGACCTCTCCTTCTGAACATGATACCAATAGTCATATTAGTAGCTACTTTCACCATATTATACAGGTTTCTTCCAAATACTAAGGTGAATATTTCTTCTGCCCTGATAGGTGGAGTCTGCGGTGGAATAGGCTGGCTCCTGATTCAGGTCATCTACATAAAGCTTCAGATAGGTGTGGCTCGTTACAACGCCATCTATGGCTCCTTTGCCACCCTGCCGCTCTTCCTGATCTGGATGCAGATGGGTTGGGTGGTTTTTCTGGCAGGTGCGGAAATGGCCTTTGCCGTTCAGATCTGGCGCAGCTACCTCTGGAAAGGCACGATGCTGAGCCCGAGCACCCGGCTGGCTCTTGCCTTTGACATCATGGAAACAACCCTGGCGGACTTCCATGAAAGGCGGGTTACAGACCGGACCAGCCTCACCCAGCGTCTCCAACAACCGGATGCATATGTAGTAAGCGTCCTGAAAAGTCTCCTTAGTAAGGGCCTGCTAAGGGGAGTTGATGGGGAAAAAGACCGATTCGTGCCAGCAGCACCGGCTGAAGAAATCAATCCTGAGGAGATTGTTGATCTCATATACGGCACAGAAGTACCACCTTCTCCAGGAGGCCACATGGCAAAAGAGGGTCTTAAAGCAGCAAAGTCCGTCCTGGCTGAGAAAAAATGATACACCGAGAGACATGACAAGATCCGTATTATTCGACATGGACGGGGTAATCCTTGACAGCATGCCATATCACGTGATGGCCTGGCAGAAGGCCCTGTCTGAGCAGGGATTTTCAGTATCGGCTGAGCTTCTCTATCTCCATGAGGGTGCAATTGAGCCGGATACAGCCGCGGCGATCTTCCAGGACAATGACTGTTTCATAACAGCCGAACGGTTTCATGAGATACTGGAGCGCCAGATGGAGATATTCGTTACCCGTTATCAGTCCATGATTAAGCCGTTTCCAGAGGTGCCGCAGATCCTGAAACAGCTCTGCGATGCAGGATGTCAACTTGCCCTGGTAACAAGCTCTCACGTGGAAATCCTCAAAAAGGTCCTCCCATCTGAGATCAAGAGCTATATGGACCATATTGTCACCGGAGATCAGGTTAACAGAAGAAAACCTTTTCCTGATCCATTTCTGGCCGCCCTTTCAGCCCTTGGGCAGGGTCCGGAGACGTGCCTTGTGGTGGAAAACGCCCCTGCCGGCATCATGGCTGCCAAGGCCGCAGACCTTCACTGTGTTGCCCTCACCACAACTCTTTCTGCAGAACACCTGTCTGAAGCGGACGCAATACTCAGCTCACACGCCGAGCTTATTGATTGCATCCTGGGATAGAATAGTACCTTAGCAATTATTTTATCTTCAAACCTTTTTGGTTACGGCTTGTCCGGGTTAGGAGTTTCTAATCATCCTTTTCCGTATGGCATACAAAGCAACCTGTGCCGTCAGCAGCTCCGCCGCCGCCTGCAAATGTTCCGTCAGCATAATCCCATCTGAGCATATCCGCATATGGGCTACCATGCGCCCGATGGCATGAAAGACACATGACAAGGTCCGTACCGGGTGTCACTGTTGGGCTTGGCGCGGAATCAGTCAAGGTTGGCCGGGCCACCGGAGCCAGAGGGTCGTACTCGGTATAAGCTGCATATTCGCCTCCTGCTGGTATAACTGCATCTGATGGATGACGGATCCATAATGAACCTGTAGCGGAGTTTTCCTGGTGAAAACCTCCGTGGCAGCCGCAGCAGTATGCGGTCATAGTATCACCGATGTTATAGAAACCTCCATTAGCTGTATGGTCCACGACATTGCCGAGATACTCGTTGTGGTCGGACGCAGAGTTGGAATATTGCCAGTCCTGGTCCTCTATTCCTTCAACGCCATGGCCAACGCCGCTCATATGCCCGGAGCAATAACGGAACCAACCACCGTCTTCGCTCACAACATTATTGTAATTACCCTCGGGATGATCATTTTTATGGTGCTTTACCGCAAGATGGCAGCCCTCACATCCACTTCCGAGTTCGGGAACAGAAGTCTGCGTTGCGGCCAGTGTCATGTGGCAGGAGCTAGCACAGGTAATCCAGCCGCCAGGCGCCCCCTCACCGGCGGAGATATTTATATCCTGGTTTGACAGGCCCAGCACATTATGGCCCTTGGTATCGTTACCCCCGCCGGCTGTTGCCACCCACCAGAAATGGCCGCCGGCCAAGGTATCCGTACCGTAGGTTGGCTCAGTCTCACTATAGACGAAAGGTGTTACGTTGCTACCGTCGTTCGTTCCGGTGTGGCAGCCTATACACCCGCCTTTTGTGAGATGTGTGGACGGTGACCCGCCCAGACCCTCACCGCCCTGGCTGTTATGCATGGTATGGCATGTTCCGCATGGACCTGTTACTGCAGCCCATAACGAATTAGGTAAAAATAAGGCAATACTCATACAGACTAGAAACAGGAAAATAAGTTCAATTTTTCTCATAATACACCTCCCCCTCCCTTGTGGTGATATTTCATGAGTGTTATCTTTCTGAGAAAAGTAATATTTCATTTTGAGAAAAAGTCAAGTCTTAATTTATCGTAACCGTTAACGGAACGTTGAAATTAGAAATTGGAAATTTGGGGCTGGTTCCACGCGTTGTGATATATCTGTAGGGGCAGAGGCCCCCGTGCCTGCTGGAAACAAACGTCGAACATCGAATGTTGAATGGGGAAAAATGAAGAAACAGACCTATGACCAGGAAGAAAGGCTGCTCGATTATACAGAAGTAGCCAGTGAATGCTCAGTATTGGATATTTGTTTTTCATTCGACGTTGGACGTTCGATGTTCGATGTTGGACGTTCATCTTTCAAATCCTTCAGGTAAATCGTCAAGTCCTAAAACAAGCTGCCGCTTACTCATCAACCACCGCAAGGCCCAGCGGGACCGCCCCCAGAGCGATTTGTCCAGACACCCTGTTGGATGTGAGGTCTATGACTGTCAAATCCCGGGATTTCTGATTGCCGACATACAGCCATCTACGGCCTGATGAAATGGCCATCTCCAGCGGGGCTTTTCCCACTGGTATTTCTCTCATGACGCTGAGCTGACCGGGCAACAGGATTGAGACAGACCCACCGCCGTAATTGGAGAGATAAATCTGGTCTCTGCTGAGCAGAAGCCTTCTGGGTGAGATCCCCACATTAATTCGCGCTTTTATCTGCCGGGCATCAAGGTCGTATACACTGACAGCATTGGAGGCACTCTCTGCAATGTAGAGTAATTTTTTACATAAAAGGAGGCCCTGTGGCGAATTACTGACAGGAATGTCATCCATCGTGGCCAGGGTCTCCGGATTCAGAAGGTAAACAGCCTGTGAAAGTTCTGAGGAGACAGCCAGTCTCTGGTAATCTTCGAGGTAGGCTGCATATGCCGGTCGGTAGTTCAGACGTACCCTCTCGGCAACGGTGCCTGATTGGAGATCCATTCGGACAAGGTGGTTGCTGCGTCCATCCAGGATATAGGCCCGCAGCCCGTCTGAGCTCAGAGTCATGAAATTGGGATTGGATGCGAGAGGGATCTGAATCGAGTCCACAAGCCGGTTGGTAGACAGCTCAACAACCTTTATGGATGCCTTGTCAGTGGCCAGGACATAGAGTCTGTTTCTGCTGGGAACTATAGCCAGGTATGTGGGCCGCCCGGGAATCCCCAGAGACCCGCATATCCAATTCCTGTCGGTCCTTATTATGTAGACTGTGTCTATATCAGGGCATGCAACATAGGCAAGATCGGATATCAACAGGCTGGATTGAGGCTCTGCGGCCATAACCGGATCGATGATCGCAATTTCGTGAATGGAGGCCGCCACGTCCCAGGTAATAAAGAGGGATTGGCTGTCATCCCTTTCCAGGTTGATGGCAGGAGAAATCGGTACAAGCAATTCAGGTTTTTGCAAGGCCAGGAAGACCACCTTTTCCTGGCGATGGATAGTTGCCTTTTCAATTTTAATTCTGAGACTATTGTAACTTTGTGGAGGCAGTGATTTGCTGGAAAGCAGGATCTGCTTCCCCTTGATTTCCGATGCGTCGATCTCCAGAGGCTCGGAAATCAGGGGCATCCACTGGCCCCCTGCAAGGATTTCAACAGCGGAAATCCGCAACCGGATACCAGGTCCGGAATGTTCCTTCAGGTTTAAGAATACAGATAACCTGGCACCTTTGTTGTCTCCTGTGGAGCCTTGTCCGGGCCGCCCGAATGTCTCAGGTCCTCCTGATGGAGCACAACCAACTGCAAAAAAAGACAGGGTCAGACATAAGACCAGAAAACCTTTCATCCTCCAGGCGATATCTCTATAAAATATTTCTGCAAACAGCATCACAATTTTCCTTTTCCTCCAAATTAGTTCAAGTCACCAACATGAATCAACCACGGTGGAGGTCAAACTTCCCTTTGCACAAGCCGCCTCAGCGTTAAAATGTTTTCTTATAGGTTGGAGCCTCTCCAAAAGTCTGAATCCAGGTATCATCAGATCCGTGAAAGTGGCAGTTGTCGCAGTTGATGGACTGGCATTCGGTCCCGTTGCAATCCGGTGATTTCCGATGACAGCGCTGACCGCACAGAGAACCCGGGTCTGGGTATGGCGCGTCGCCCGCAAAGTGATGAACTTCTCTCCATCTAGGTGGGGTAGCTGAACCAGTGTCCGCTTCATGACACCTTGTGCAGAGAAAGCTCCACTCGTTCGAGGAGGACGCACTGATTTCTCCTCCCAGGTCGTCTCCATTTACACGGCGCCTGATCAGCATAAGATTACTGGAACCATGAGGCTCATGGCAGTCGAGGCAGGAAAGGACATAGCTTACGCCGGACCTGTAGGGATCCTTGATATTGATCCCGTCATCCCCTGACTGCTGGCCATGTTTGTCCCCGCCGGGTAACCAGTTGATTGTTTTCAAATATCGTAAAAGGGAAGTGCTGTGAATGCTGTTGCCGGTGTTATGACAGTCAGTACAGAATTCCACAAAATCCGGTGTCCTTGATCCGTCGTACACGGCCGTACCGTCCGGTTCACGGTTGGCCGTCCCGGAACAATAAGGTGCTTCATAAGAGTAGCCGGACATCAGTTCTGTTGTTCCCCACAGGCTGAAGTGGTCCGAGGGCCTTGAAATAGAACTGAGCAGCGGGTTGTCCGGGTCGGAACAGTTTCTCTTGGCCAGGTGCGGGTTGTGGCAGGCGTTGCAGGGATTGGAATATTCTTTGAACCAGGAAAATTTTCCCTGAGCAAAAGACCCTATGTCCTTTAAGTTGTGATAAGAAGCCTGGTTAAAGGTATTCAGGATAGAGGTTGGTCCGCCGGTAGCGCAACCATAGACACGGCTGTAATCATAGTTATCCACCTGTTGGACAGAACCATTGGTATTGTGGCAGTAAAAGCACATGTTGTCAGACTCCAGATAGAAACCGGGAGTGGCAGTGGTATTAAAATTGGTTGCAAAGAGAGTAAAAGGCGCTGGACCGCCGCCGATAGGGAATGGCTCAGATCCTACTACGCCGGCATGCATCTCATGACAGTGGGCGCAGTTGCCTCTGGCGTAGCCTAATGTGCCCATAGCCGGTCGAAATACACCGTTCTGGAAGTCCCCGTGGGCTGAATTCATGTAGTCGCCGGCCCAGACCATCTGACATGCCAGAAAAAAAGGAAGAATTGCGATGACCAGACACTTTTTCATCATTTCTCTCATGTCAGTTTTTTGTAGTGTGACATACCGCACACCCGTTGTATCCATCATTTCCAGGCCACTTTTTGTAATTCCATCTGAGAATGGCGTCATTTGGTGTGCCGTGTGCCCTGTGGCAGGAAAGACACATGACAACGGCATCATTTGTCTCGGAAAAAACAGTAGTGTTTAAATTTGTGCCGGTATCGGATGTTGCAACAGGACTTACAACGCTGTAAGGATTGCCGGTGCCCGTCCCCCCGTTGTAATATTTGTATTCTTCACCGGACCTGGACTTGGCTCCTCCCATGTCAAAATCCGTAGGATGCCGGAGCCATACACCGTTTCCAAAGGCCCCTGATGCGATCTCTCCTGAACCATAGTGAAAGTCCCCGTGACATTGTCTGCAGAGGCTACTGATGGTGCCTTCAGCACTATCTGTCTCTATAGTTCTGTCTTTCCCGTAGTACTTGTTATGGTGTCCTGCGGCAGTGGGTCGATATTCGTAATCAGGATCTTCCAGGCCCTGGACCCTGTTGAGGAAACGATAGCTTTGAGCCAGGGTCGTGCCATCCTTCCAAAGGGACGTTTCATTGTTATGGTGGGCCCCGGACATGGCCTTATAGGAGTTGTCAACCGACCTGTCACCGTGGCAGCCATTGACCCCTGCACATGTCAACTGTTCACTCAAGCTCACACCATTCGTACTCCCTGGGGGGGTATTAGCCAGTTGAGCATCCGGCGTAGCCACGTCTGCCACATTGTGGCCCGTCCGCGGTAAATTCATAAAAGCAACCCAGTAAAAATTTCCCCCTGCCAGGGTATCGCCATCAGTGCCCGTTGTCCCATAAACAGGTTCACTATTAGTCATCAATACATAGGGCGTCATGTTGCTGCCTTCATTAATACCGGTATGACAACCAATGCAATCAGAATTCAACAGGCATGGGATAGGCCCTCCTGCGGCCACCACGGATACTCCGGCCTGGCTGTTGTGCATGGTATGGCAGCTTGAGCAGGGACCGGTAACCTTTGCAAACAAAGGAGAGTATCCCAAGGATACCCACGCGAGCATCAGTATTCCGATTATTATTCCCCGCACAGCCTTTTTCTCCCTACCGTTTGAATATTTCTACCCGGCCATTGCCTTCCTCAACCACGCAAAGCCGTCCCCATGGATCGAATTTCAGCTCAATTGGATAGTAGAGTCTGCCTCGGGACTGGCCCTGAGTAAGAAATCGGTATTTGAATCGGCCATTCCGGTCAAAAACAGCCACGTCTCCTTCGTGACGATCCAGGACGTAAAAGATTCCGGAAGGTCCTACTTCAAAAGAGTAAGGAAACCCTGATACATTTTCAAAGGCGACACTGGATACCAGTTTTCCGTCCATTGAAAAACAACAGGCTGCCTTTCCACCCATTTCCATAGCCCAGAGGGAACCGTTTCGAATTTTGAAATCCACAAAACCGCTTGTACCGTCCCGGCACAAAAAACGTCCTATTACTTTCAAATCCCGGTCCAGTGCAAGGACCCGCCCGGTGGCCTTGTCAAGGACATAGAAGATATCGTCTTCCCATTCAAGCCGGTCCGGAAATACCTCGCGACCGCCGTCAGAGAGAGTATGTTGTTCTACTGCCTTGTTCTGAAGATCGATCATGGTCAGACTGTTTCGCCCCTTTTCTACCAGCCAGATGCGGTCTTCCCGATCTTTAACCATATCAAATGGGGCCTGGAGCTGACCACTGGCGTTGAACTCCTTTAAAAATTCCCCATCTTTATCAAAAGAGAGAAGACGGTTGTTGCGGGCGTCCACCACGTAATAGCGTTCAAGGGCATTATCGACATACAACGCCGAGGGCATGCACATGGGACGCCCGGAAGGCTGCCCTTTCAGAGACGAAAGCCACTGCCAGGTGCCTGCTGAATACCCTGGCATCGGGCCTTCAAACAGGAGAACAGTCACAGCTAAAATCATCAGTAAATGAGGCTTTTTCATAATTAATCCTCGTTCTGTTACATCTTTATTTATATAGGCGTTCACAGGTTCATGTTAAAAGATGAACGTCGAACATTTTTTTCAGTAAACCTCATCAATAAGTCCGGTGACATTGAATACAGAGGTCCTTTTCGCCGCTCAATTTGAGGTTGTCCTTGA
>CBETWD010000092.1:0-8817 GCA_965539945.1 uncultured bacterium | reverse complement strand
ACCACAAGTGCCCTGGTTTCAGCAAGTTGCTGCTGTATAACAGGGACAGGGGTCTCCGGATCAAACCTGTGAATCGCTTCAGCCACCTTGAGTTCCAATTCTGGATCCATTGCATCTCTCCAGCCTTCCAGAACGGCTTCTGTAAAGACTCGGACCAGTTGTGGCTGCTCGGTGTAGACTTTTTTTGAGGTTATGAGGGAATTAGCCACAAATCGAACTCCAAAGGTGTTAGGGTTGAAAAAGCCGGCCTGTTTTCCGGTTTGCGCCATTTTTTTCTGGAGGATTATCCCCTGAGTATTACGATATACGGGCCAAAGCTCGACCTCGCCTTTCCAGAAGGGATTGAAGTCGTAATGAACAGCATAGAGCTCCAGGTCATCCGGGCCGATTCTGTACATTCTCAAAAGGGCCGACAATATGGACTCATCGTTACCGCCGTATGTAACGCCGACACAAAGACCTTTCAGGTCCTGAGGTTTTACTATGGCCCGCTTGTCTTTGGCATAGATCCACTGAAGTGGATTGACCTGGAATATCTGGGCGAGTACCACCACATCGGCCCCTTTGGCAGCGGCCCGGATCACCTGATCTGCCGAGGCCACTCCAAAATGGGCCCTTCCAAGTTCGAGGTCCTTTATGGCATCTTGTTCCGGACCGCCTTCGCGAAGTTTCACTGTGAGGCCGTGGGCCTTGAATATGCCTGATTCCTGGGCCCAGATTTCTCCTGCCACACTTGTGTTATAAAGCCACTTGAGCCGGTAAACTACCGGCCCGCTGTCCCCGGGCTTTATTGTATTATCCTTTGTTTCAATTTGGGGAGTTTCGTTTGATGTACATCCGATAAGACAGAGGAGAAAAATCGTCCATATTGTCAGGGCATTGAAGCAACCATGGAGACATTCCATCCTGTGTGTTGTTTCATCCAAATACATACCGGCCCGACTTATTAGGTGTAGGTATCTTTTGTTCCTTTTTTCCCATTCAATATTCGATGTTGGGCGTTCGATGTTCATCTTTTTCCAACCGTTCAGGGTTACTATTATTCCGTTGAACCCGTGAACGCATACCATTTATCCGACACGCTCCACCCGCAACTTCGAAATGGAGCGCTCCGTGGCTTGTTCCACAGTCACCTTGTAACCGGATTCGACGATAAATTCTCCCTCTTTGGGGATATGGCGCAAGCGTGCCATGACCAGGCCGCCGATGGTATGAAATTCCGCTGCCGACAGGTTGGTGCCGAGAATTTCGTTTGTCTCGGAGATGGGAAGGCGTGAATCCATCAGATACACATCTTCCTCAAGCGTTTCTACAATGCGTTTGCGTCGAGGCAGGTATTCTTCGAAATCATAGCCCACATCAATTTCACCCACGACCTCTTCCAGGATATCCTCCATGGTAATTATTCCGACAGCAGAACCGAATTCATCCACCACAATTGCCATGTGGTCCTTACGGCTGCGCAGAATAGGCAATAATTCGTCTATGGTCTGGTTGGCAGATACATAGTGAGCAGGCTTGATCAGTTCCGACAGAGGCCGACCAGGCAGGTCCTGGTCCATAAGGTCCCACGTGCTCAAGGTAACGATACCGATGACATTGCTGATATTTGCTTCATAGACCGGCAGGCGGTTATACCCTCGATTACGAACCAGGGAAACGGCATCTTGTGTAGTTCGTTTGCGGTTGATGGCAGTAGTCTCGGCCACGGGGATCATGGCCTCACCAACAGTCGTCTCCGCAAAGCGAATGACACGTCTGATGCGGCCGCGGTCAAAGGCATCTATATTAGACCCTCGCTCGGCCATTTCTACCACGGACCGTACCAGTTCGCGAGTGATATAGAAGCTCTGGTCAGTCTTGCCGCCACCGGCCAGCCGTGCTGCCAGCCGCGCTATCCTGGAAAAAACATAGATAAGGGGATAAAACACCAGTGAGAACAGGCGCAGGGGATAAACGATAACAGGTGCAATAGCATCCGATTTTTGCTGATATACGCTCTTGGGTACGATCTCTCCAAGGATTAGAAATAGCGGCGTATATACCAAAAAGGCGAACAGGTCACCCCTTTCCCCAAAGTAACGGATCATCAGTATGGTGCCAAGGGTTACCAGAATCACTGTGGAAATGTTAGTACCCACAAGCGTAGTGCCCAAAAGCACGTCAGGGGTTTGAAACAATTTGAGTATAAGTTTGGCACCTTTGTGATCCTGGCTGGCCTTGTGATGCATTTTGATCTTGTCCGAGTTGACTATGGCAATCTCGGAACCGGAAAAAAAGCCTTTCAACAGAAGAAGGATTACCATGGCCAGCAAAATAAGAACTACATCCATATCTTAAACCTTTTTGGTAAGCGTTCACAGGGCACCACATCTGCTTTGTTGTCGGGCACTTGAAGTACAGAGAGTACGTCTGCGTACCCGTACGCCTCGCATCTGCAGCACCCTGTAAACGCTTACAGTTCGGTGGATTACAATTCCCGTTTTACCGCAATCCACCGATTTGGAATTTACTCTCTGATTCAGGGCCATCTATTTTCTCAGCAGAAGATCTTCTTTCTTGCGAAACAGACGTTGCCTCATCCTTCTGCATGGCGGATTTCTCTTCGGGATTTTTTCCCGCAGCAGCCCTTCGGTTCACCCGTAACCTGGCGATACGATGTCCGTCCATTTCCAATACGGTAATTGCAATACCTTCTATGGTCAGCTTGTCACCCACTTGCGGCAACCTGTCCAGGTGCCGAAATACCACCCCACCGATGGTGGCCATGCGCGGATCCTCAATGCCGAAGTTGGTCAGGTTGTTAAAATCGTTAAGGTTCATGCTACCCGGGACCTCATAGTCATTGTCATCACGTTCCTGATATAGCTCTTGTCCTGTAATCTCACCTGAGATTTGGCCAAAAACAAAGGTGAGTACGGCTTTCATGGTCACAAAGCCCTCAACCCCGCCAAATTCGTTCAGAACTGCTGCCGCGCGCGCATTCTTGTCCTGGAAAAAATCGAACATTTCGTCTATTTTTTTGGTCAGCGGCACCACCACCGGCGTGTGCATAATGTCTTCCGGTTTCAGGGAGGAAAGATCCACTTTATCAAGGACAAGCCGCAAGATGTCCTCGGCATGTACAAAACCTACCAGGTTGTCCCTGTGTCCCTGGAAGACGGGCACACGTGGATGCCTGTAAGATTTAAACTGTTCTACCATTTCCACAACACTCATAGTGACATCCAAAAAGTTTGTGCGTGTGCGTGGGGTCATGATTTCTACGATCTCTGTATCATTTGCTTCCAGCAAGCGATAGATCAGTGCCCGCTCCGTGGCGTCCAATTCGCCTTCCTCAGCAACTTCCTCGACCAGGCTACGAAATTCATCCACACGCAGGATATTCTCCGCTGCTGATTGTTCACCTACTATCAGAGTCGTAATGCGATCGGACACACCCCGAATTACCCAGCGCAAGGGGGTGACCACCCTTACCCACAGATTCATAGGACCGGCAACAATGCCGCTACTCACACGTAAGGGATTGGAAACAGCAATAGTTTTGGGTGTTACCTCGCCAAAAAGCAGCAACAGTGGTATCATAATCAGAGTACTGATCAGACCGGCTTTGTCCTCGCCGTATAGGCATACCAGGATGCCGACCATGTTTGTAGCCGCAGCGATGTTCACAAGCTCGTTGCCGCACAGGATGGAAATGATTAGCTGGCGTGGATGGTCTAATAAGGCATGGATGGTATCAGAGTGTCGATTGCGTTCTTTGCGGAGTCTTTGCAGATCCAAACGTGACAGGGAAAACAGGGCCGTCTCCGAGCCGGAGAAAAAGGCTGAACCTAACAACAGCAGGGCCTGCAGGCACAGGCGGACAATCATGTCCGGTTCTGTCAGCCTTGTGGGATCTACGGCCAAAAAACCTTTCAGCGTGGCCCAGTACCCAAAAATGTCGTGAATCAGCCCCTCCATTTATACCTCTCACGGGTTCAAAGGTTCAGAACCTCTAAACCCTGAACCCTGAACTTTTTTTATCCTGTTTCATCCGTGGGGTCCGGCCTTTCTTCCGGCGAAAACTCCGGTGCTTTCCGGATCAATTCCACGGCCTTGACCTTATAGCGGTCTGCCTTCAGAACACGCACTGTCAGGTCACCGCTTGTGAAGGTTTCTCCTTTTTCGGGAATCCTGCCGAGCCGGTAGAGGACATAGCCCCCCACGGTTTCAAAGCCCGCCTTGGCAATCTCAATCCCGGTTTCATTCTTTAGATCATCAATGTCCATCATTCCGTCCACATAAAAGCGGCCCGGCCCCTTTTCCAGGATTTCAGGTATTAGATCTTCGTGTTCGTCGGCAATTTCGCCGAATATCTCCTCTATGATATCCTCAAGTGTCACGATCCCGAAACATGCCCCGAATTCATTTACCACGACAGCCAGATTTTCGCGCGCTTGTTGCATTTCAACAAAAAGCTTATCGATCTGTTTCGTTTCAGGAACAAGACGAGCCGCTCTCATGTATGGACGGATGAACTCCTTTTTTTGCTGGTCGTAGAAAACATCAAAGACGTTCACAAGGCCTACAATCTGATCGATCCGCTCGCGGTAAATCGGGATTCGTGTATGGCCCTGTTCACGCACAAGGTCGAGGAGTTCATCGGTGGATGCTGATTCAGGAAGTAGCGCCATTTCCGAAATAGGCACCATAACTTCCCGCACGATTGTCATAGCATAATTCAAAGTCGATTCAAGCATCTCCTGCTGGTGTTGTTGGAGCCTGCCCCCTTCGCCGGATTCTTCAACAATGAGCTTGATCTCCTCTCGAGTCGCCGCGTAAGCGGATTTGCCCCTGCTGCCAAAAAGGCGGAGCAGTCCGGTGGTAAAAAGGTTGGCTGGAGCGGCAATCGGGGCAAGCACCCAGGATAAAATTTTCCAGAAGACACATGTTTTAACCAGCACTTGGTCGGCATGGTGCAGAAAATAGGCTTTTGGTACGATCTCGCTTATCACCAAGAGCAGGGAGGTCATCAAGATAGTGGCCAGGATCGGTCCCATAGAGCCAAGTCTATGCTCAAGGTTCACTGTGGCGATGGCCCCGCCCGAAATGTAAAAGACGTTTGTTACGATAAGAATTACAGTCAGAATGCGCTCCTTCCGGTCGAGAAGGCTGAGTGCCCGAGTGGCGCTTCGCAGGCCTTCAGATGCCATATGCCGGAGTCTTATACGGCTTGCCGAAACCAGTGCAGTCTCGGAACCTTCAGCAAAGCCCGCACCCAGAACGCAAATAACGAGCAGGATGAGATCAAGCGTCATTCCCTGCGGTCTCCTCATGTATTCGTTTTACGCGACAGCTAATGATTCGTCCTTTTTTGGATACGACCACTGTAAACAATGCGCCACCTCGCTCAATGGTCTGTTCAGGCATGGGAATTTCGCCGAATTCATTGCACAGATACCCGTTCAGGGTCACAGATTCTCCTTCAGGCAGGGTAAGTCCGCAGACTTCATTGACTTCTTCAACAGAGGCGCGGCACATCACCGACCACTCATCCGCCCCGAGTTGGCGGATAAGTTGTTCTGCCTTTTCGAATTCGTCATAGATTTCGCCGACAATCTCTTCCTCGAGATTCTCCATGGTCACAATGCCGGAGGTCACACCATACTCATCTACAATCACTGCCATGTTGAGGCGATTTTTTTGCATGTGACGAAAAACACGATGAATCCTGGCGCCTTCGGGGAAAATGGCAACAGGAATAATTAATTCGCGAATCTGACGGTCGGTATTGAGGAAGAACTCTTTGGTACTTACAAAACCAACTATGTGGTCAAGGCTGCCTTCGCAGATCGGGATCCTGGAGTGGCGCGCTTCAAGCATTAATTGCTGCAGCTTGTCATGTGATATGTCCATGGTGGCGGATATGACGTCCACGCGTGGTGTCATAATCTCCTCAGCCGTGGTCTCGGAAAAGCGAATAATATTATGTGCAATGCGCCGTTCACTCGATGTGATCGTATCCTCCCGGTCCGCCTCGTCGAATAATTCTTCCAGTTCGGATGGGCCCAGGACGTCGCCGGGTTTCTCCGGCACATTGAGAAGCCGTAAGATCGCACGGGCCAACCAATCAAATATGACAACTATCGGCCGCGAAACCCTGGAAAAAAAGTGAAGGGGTATGATGGAAGCCTCGGCAAGCCGTCTGGCATGGTTTACTGCAATAGTCTTCGGAATGATCTCCCCGATGAAAAGCACAAGAAGCGAATCCACGATAATGGCGGTAGAGAGACTATGGGTCGGAATCAGCTTTGCGAAAAGGAGGGTGGCGGTTACCGACGTGGCCACATTGACGAGGGTGTTTCCGAAAAGGATGGTTGAAAGCAGCTCCCGTGGGCGCTGCAATGCACTGACAATGAGCTTTGCTCTCCTTGACTTTATCTTTCCAAGACGGCGGCGTTCAATGCGATCCAGGCAAAAAAAAGCGGTTTCCGTTGCAGAAAAGCAAGCTGAACAGACGAGCAAAACGGCCAGAAGTCCTATCAGAAATTCAGTACCTGACAAAAAATCGTCAAACAGTGGTTTCAAGTATAACTCCTGAGTAAAGAATCCTGGCCCTGAGGACCATGACTTCAAAATTAGAATACAAGCTGTAGTTCCTCAGCCCAGTCCCACTGAAAACCACAGACAGGGGGACTGGGCTGAAGCTGTCTCTCTTTTCTTCTATTCAGCTGCTTTATGTCCGTAAAGCCTTATTTTGATCCGCCCCCCGATCGTCTCAATAAGAGACAAATACAGGGAGGAACAAAGGCCTATCAAAAACAGGGCTACAAGAATCTTTGCCAGATTACTCTGGTACAGGGCCTTTCTTATTATATAACCGATCCCATTAGTTGCGGCCAGAAATTCAGCTATTATGGTGCCGACCAGGGCCATTGTCCCGCTTCCTACTATCACTGTTGTGATCTTGTCCAGGTTTTCAAAGGTCCTTATGGAAAGCTCCAACCTCCAGTTGATTTTGCCTGTTATCCTGAAAAAGTGCTCGACCTCTTCCACAGGCTTTGCAAATATACCTATGAAGCTCAGAAGCAAAGGGAAGTAACATATCATTGCCGCTATGAGGAGCCTGGATGCCAATCCATCACCCAGGAACAGGAATATTATGGGTGCAACCGCCACTATGGGATATGCCTGGAGGTTATAGGCCGCTGTGCGCGTGAGATTGCCCGGCCAGGTACTCAATCGGCCCACGAGCCCGACTACAGTTGCGAGTACAATGGCAACCATATGTCCTGCTATTGCAACAGCCAGGGTATCCAGTACTGCTTTTACGTATAGCATGCCATTCTGACTAGCCTGCTGTAACACTTCCAAAGGCGGCGGTATCAGGTAGTCAGAAAAACCGTATACCATCTTTATGCCCCATAGCAGGCCTAAAGCCGTTGCATAAATAGAGATGAATTGAAACAGGCGCTTCAGGGTTCTCACGGCCGGGGCTCACTAGTGCTTGCTGCGGATCTGAGGATTGCGTAGACTCGTTCTTGCACCAGCTCTTCTGGGGCTTCCATGCCCTCTTGCCGGTCAAGGCCGGTTATTTTATGGATTCTATCAGTGCCGGCTGTGGAGCCGTGGGGAAGGACATGGATAGTCTGTGAAAAACGGGCTACTTCAAGGGCATTATGGGATATATAGATAAATGTCTTTTGAGGAAACAGGGTTTTTAATCTTTCAAGGATGTGGTTCCGTGTGGGCTCATCCACATTGGCGAGCACTTCATCTGCTATCAGCAGATCAAATTCCTGGACCAGATATCTGGCAAGATTTATTCTGTTTTTCTGTCCCATGGACAGCCCTGAAAAGCGGTTTTCCAGATGGGCCTCCATTCCATAATCCTTTATTATAGTAGTAAGGAGTGAGGCATTGGAGGCCGGGGTCACAGACCTGAGATGTGCGCCGACCGTATTCCATCCCGGTATGCGCTCTGCATTGTGGGTATAAAGGACGCGCCTGGCATTCGGGATATCAATGTCACCTTGTATTGGGGAAAGTTCCCCACTGATAAGCCTTGCCAGTGTGCTCTTTCCCGTTCCTGAAAGCCCGAACAGGGCAAAAAAACCAGGTCCTTTTATTGACCAGTCAAGATTACTGAAGACAGGAAAATCTGCCCCAGGGTAAGTGTAGTGGAGATTCCTGCAGGCAATGTGCATTTAAAGTGCCTAAAGTGCTAACCGTTCAAAGGTTCAGGGTTCAAAGGTTCAAAGGTTCAGTTTTTGCGCTTTCCCGCAACAGGGTTTATCGTTGCTGTCATACGGTATTCCAACCTGTTATAGTCAATAAGATTGCTTCGCTTTGCTCGCAATGACATCAGGAGGGATTTTTTACGAGTCCAACAACTTTAGCTCACTTTAGGCACTTTTCTTCTTTTTTCGTTTCTTCTTTTTCGTGATTTTTTTGACTGTTTTGTCAAGCACGTCTTTTTTTAGCCTGATTATATCGGATTCTGCTCCGAAGATCACGTGTTTCAGATACTCAAACCCGAATTGCATGAGGGCCACATCGTCTTTCAGGATCTTCTTGAGGGTATTATCATCCACTGCAAACGAGCCAAGAAAGGGGCTCTCAAAGACGAATTGCCTGAATCGCTCCGTGTTGGTCGTGACCATAAAGAATAGTTGCTTTGCCTTTTCAGGCATCTCAGCTCCTTCACCAAAAGAGGCCTTGCGCAGAAGGAGATCGAGCCATCCGTGGTTCATTGAGTCATAGAGGTCGGCCTCCTGGTCTGCTCTCCAGGAGTCAACAGTCCACTCGGTGGGTTCATTAAATCCTTTGCAGTGG
>CBETWD010000091.1:0-8895 GCA_965539945.1 uncultured bacterium | reverse complement strand
AAGGAAATACGATTAAACAACAGTAGGCCGCTTCTATGGAAATACCGCTGCTAAATGACATCGTCATCATTTTCGGTTTGTCTGTCGCTGTCCTCTTTGTCTGCCATCGGCTCAGGGTTCCGGCCATTGTTGGATTCCTCGTTACAGGAATAATAGCCGGGCCTTACGGTCTGGGACTGATAAGGGCGGTCCATGATGTTGAAATTCTGGCCGAAGTCGGCGTTGTGTTACTGCTTTTCACAATCGGAATCGAGTTCTCCCTCGAAAAACTGCTGCGAATCAGGAAAACAGTACTCCTGGGGGGATCAATACAGGTATTGCTTACCATTTTGGTAACTTTTTTTGTGGTTAACCGCCTGGGTCAGCCAGTTGGCGAATCGATCTTCATAGGCTTTCTTATATCCCTTTCGAGCACGGCAATTGTGCTGAAACTCCTTCAGGAAAGGGCTGAGGTTGACAGCCCCCATGGACGCACAGATCTTGGCATTTTGATCTTCCAGGATGTCATTATCGTACCGATGATTCTTCTCACGCCTCTTCTGGCTGGAGCGGCGGGCAGATCAGGAGAGTTTTTTTTCATTTTAACGGCCAAAGGAATTGCTATTATAGGTTTTGTAATTGTCAGTGCAAAGTGGATTGTCCCGCGTCTATTGTATCAAATAGCCCGGACGCGCAGCCAGGAACTTTTTATGGTGTGCATAATAGTCATATGCCTCTCGGTTGCGTGGATGACTTCCAGCGCAGGGCTCTCCCTTGCCCTGGGAGCGTTTATGGCAGGATTGATTATTTCCGAGTCCGAATACAGTCATCAGGCCCTAGGCAGTATTCTGCCATTTCGAGATGTTTTCACCAGCTTCTTTTTCATATCTGTTGGAATGCTTCTTGATGTCGGTTTCCTTTTTGAGCATCCAGCCACTATTGCCTTCATTGCCGTGGGAATTTTGGTCTTAAAAAGCTGCATCGCCGGCCTGGCGGCGTTTTTATTGGGCCTTCCCCTACGCACAGCGATCCTGGCCGGCATCGCGTTGGGCCAGGTAGGTGAGTTTTCCTTCATTCTGTCGGAAACCGGCATAGAACATGGTCTCCTGATTGGTGACGCGTATCAGATGTTTCTGGCCTGCTCTGTGTTGACTATGGCCGCCACTCCATTTGTCATAGCCCTGTCGCCTCGTCTGGCTGAGCTTGTCCTTCGCTTGCCTCTTCCGGAAAAGGTAATATCGGGCTTTTCTCCAGTTGCAGAAATCGAGGCTAAGAGGAAAAAGGACCACCTTATCATTGTCGGCTACGGTGTAAACGGTAGTAATGTGGCTCGGGCTGCCAGATTTGCGGGTATTCCCTACGCAATTATTGAAATGAACCCTGAAACAGTAAGGAGCGAACAATCCAGAGGGGAACCGATTTTTTTTGGCGATGCAACCCGGGAAGCAGTGCTTCAACATGCAAACATCAAAGATGCCAGAATTGTTGTTGTGGCGATTAATGATCCTGCGTCTACTCGCAGGATCACCGAAGTCACAAGGAGATTAAACCCGAAGGTCCATGTGATCGTACGAACGCGTTATCTCCAGGAGATGAAATCTCTCTATGAATTAGGTGCCAACGAAGTAATCCCGGAAGAGTTTGAGACATCAGTGGAAATATTTGCCCGGGTTTTGGCAAAATATCTCATACCCAGAGATGAAATCGAAAAATTCGTCACTGAAGTACGCTCTGGCGGCTACGAGATGTTGCGCCGCCTTTCAAGGGACACGACAGCCATTTCCGATTTGAACCTTTATATGCCTGATGTCGAAATCGATACGGTGCGGATTGGTGAAAAATCATCCTTAGCCGGTAGGAGTCTGGCTGAGATGGATTTGAGGAGGAAATTTGGAATTACCGTATTGGCAATTCGCAGGGATCAGGGAATATTGGCCAATCCAAAGGCCGATATGCCGCTTTTCGCAAAGGATGTGCTATATATCATAGGTTCGCCGGACAAGCTCGCCGAGGCTGCCGGCCTGTTTGACAATCCTTAATGAATGCGCGCCTTTTTTCATTAGCATTAATGAGATCACGATCTCCAGGCAAAAAGAATGTTCGTCTGATGTAGTTCATTCTGTTCTTCCATACTGCCTAACCCGGACAAACCGGAACCGAACAGGTTTGAAGATAAAAAAATTGATCACGAAAGCACGAAAATACGAAGACACGAAAGCCTGAATGTTGTTTGATTTCGTGCTTTCAATCTTTCGTGATTGTGTTTCAGGATTTTCTGCCGGAAAAAACACGAAAATAATTGCTAAGGTACTAATGGTTTCTTTTTTCGTAGCCGTTTACGGCTTGAAATTGGAAATTGGAAATTTGGGGGGAAATGAAACGAGTTTACGAGTTGGATGTTTACAGACTGGCAGAAGAGTTATCAGATATGGTCTGGCACGACATTCAAGAGGTTCATTTGAAGAAACCAGATCATGGTTGCGAAAACTCATCACCCCTATACCACAAAGCCTCGCACACAACCGGGCTTCATGAACGATGGAGGGTGACCCTACGAGATCAGGCAGCTAATTTCTTTTCGTTCTCAATAATAATTTTGGGGTCCTGATTTTCAGGAGGAACTGGAAGCCCTTGTTCTTTCAGTAGACCAATATGCTCTTTCATACCCCATTTTGCTTTGTATAAACAATCTTCCACGGAGTGACCTATTCCTGAAAAACCTTGCAAGTCAGGAAAGTAGAAGCCAAAATAATCAGGTTCATCAGTAGCTTCGCTCACTAAGGAATATGGTAATTCAATCATGTCAGTGCCCGCCTTTCGAGTAATTTAACCAATTTACTAAATTTCAATTGATTTCTCCAATTTCATCTGGGCATAACCGAAAAACTCACTGGTGTGGCCGCGTCAGCGGTATCACGTCCATGTGCAGTGTCTTGTGTACGCCCGGCATGGGCGTTAAATTAGCCGCCTTCGGCGGAACTTTCTCTGACAGGATGAACAAGATTTACATGATTTTCATTTATCCTGACTATCCTGTTGATCCTGTCAAAAAAATGGGAATTCCTATACTATGAACTTATGGGGTGAAAGTCCCCTGTATATGAACGCCGTTCCATCATATAATGATGGTAACGAAAGTACTAGCCGAAGGCAAGCGCCTTCGCCTAGCTATGGCGTCTCAAGAGAGCATTATCGCGAGGTGTCGTACCTGTCTGCCGTTTTCTGATCCTGCCGGACTGGCATGTTCCGAATTTAGGCTCACGTGTTTTGTCATTGCATGATTTCCCCGGCGACATATCTTTCTTTAAGACCTCAAGTACATGGCTGACTCTGTATCCGAGGGACGCTTTAGCTGAAGATATTGGCATCTCACCGGATGGCAAGGGGTTCTCTATGCTTTACACTTGCCCATAATGTCAAAACACGTGATGAGGTTGGCGCTGTTTTGGAACAAGCTCAGTTATCTGGTGTAACAATAATCAAGCCGACCGAAGACAAAGAGTAGGGTGGCTATTCAGGATACTTTTCTGATCCTGATGGTTATTATTGGGAAGTAGCATGGAATCCGCACTTTTGGATAGATTAAGAAGGAAATGGAAATATTGATGATCGGCGATCTAAATTCCTTCCTTGACACGTGTGTCCTTCTGGACCTTGAGATCGGCAAAGACAACCGTCTGTGGCATATCGGCGCTATTCGCAGCAAGGAGATCTTCGAATTAAAGAAAATCAGTGACATCAATAAGGCCCTTGCCGAGCTTGACCGCTTTGTCAACGGGGCTGCATTTATTCTTGGACACAACATTCTTCATCATGACCTGCCTATCCTCGCCAGTCTCTGTCCCGATTTCCGGCTGTTGCGACTGCCGGTTGTGGATACCCTGTATCTCTCGCCCCTGGCCTTTCCCCAAAATCCGTATCACCGCCTGGTTAAAGACTATAAACTGGTACGGGACAGCATCAACAACCCGGTCGCGGATGCCGGATTGGCCGGGAATATTTTTAAGGACCAATGGGAAAATTTCGCGCTTTTTCAGAAAAAAACACCTGAGATATTGCCCTTTTACCGTTTTTGCTTTGAACAGGGCCAGGTGGGCGGAACCACACAGGACAACGACGGACTATCTTATGTCTTTAGGGCGCTTGGGGCTGATTGCCCCGGACCTGAGGAGGCTGTCACCATCTGGTTGAAATTAACATATGGGTCAGCCTGTGCCACTGCCTTGCAGGAAGCAGCCTTGAGATACACAGATGATCCGATTATGCGGCCGGCCCTGGCCTATTGTCTGGCCTGGTTAAAGGTAGCTGGAGGAAACTCGGTTTTACCGCCCTGGGTGAGGCATCGCTTTAATGAGATCGTGCCGATTCTAAAAAAACTGCGCGATAAGCCCTGCGGCGATAAAAATTGTTCCTATTGCCGTATTACACACGATCCGGACAGGCAATTACATGACTTCTTCGGTTATCCGGGATTCCTGTCCCTGCCCGACGGCCGGCCCTTACAAAAGGAAATCGTCATCCATTGCATGCAGGACAAGCCGTTGCTGGCCATTCTGCCTACCGGCGGAGGTAAATCACTTTGCTACCAATTGCCGGCGCTTAATCGCTATGCCCGCCGAAGTGTGTTGACCATGGTCATCTCGCCCCTGCAAGCACTTATGAAAGACCAGATAGACAATCTGACCCGCAAGACCGGTACTAACGCGGCCGCTGCTGTATATGGCATGCTGACCCCGCCTGAACGAGGAGATGTGCTTGAAAAAGTCCGTCTGGGTAATATCGGCATCCTCTATGTCTCGCCTGAACAACTCCGTAATCGCTCGCTAAAGGAGGCCATTAAACACCGTGAAATAGGGTGCTGGGTATTTGATGAAGCGCATTGTCTCTCCAAATGGGGCCATGATTTCCGGCCTGATTACCTGTATGCGGCCCGGTTTATCAAGACATTCGCTGCCGAACAGAATATGCCCGTGCCCCCGGTCACTTGTTTTACAGCCACTGCCAATAAGGATGTTATCACAGAAATCATCAACCATTTCAAACAAACATTGGGGCAGGAACTTACGCTGTTTGCCGGTGGAGTGGAACGATATAACCTTCATTTTGAGGTCCATCCCGTCAAGCAGATGGAAAAATATGAGAGAGTAAAGGATCTGCTTTGCGAACGGCTTGACTGTCATCCCGATAACAGCAACAGCAATAGCTCAAAGGACGGCGCAATTGTTTACTGCGCCACGCGCAAACAGACAGAAGCATGTGCTGAATATTTACGTCGCAAGGGCTGCCTGGCCGAGGCCTTTCACGCCGGATTGACGGCCCCTCGCAAACGTCGGATACAGGAGGATTTTACCAGCGGTGTGATCCCGGTAATATGCGCCACTAATGCCTTTGGAATGGGGATTGACAAGGATAATGTCCGTCTGATCATTCATGCCCATATCCCCGGTTCTCTGGAAAACTATATCCAGGAAGCCGGCCGTGCAGGCCGTGACCAATATAAGGCCGATTGTGTGCTGTTATATGATGAACACGATATCGAGACTCAGTTCAGGCTCGGCGCCATGTCCGAACTTAGCCGGCGCGACATCGCTCAGATTTTACGCGGACTGCGACGGTCGCGACGAAATCAAGACAACGAGGTAATCATCACTGCCGGCGAATTGCTTCGTGACGAGCAGGTTGATACCGAATTTGGCAGCGACGATATCCAGGCTGATACCAAGGTAAAAACGGCCATTGCCTGGCTGGAACGCTCCGGATTTGTGGAGCGCAACTCGAACCGTACCAGGGTCTTTCAGGGCAAACCGGTTTTTCGTTCCATGGACGAGGCCCGCGCCAGGATGGACAAACTCAACCTGCCGCCGGCCCGCCGGCGGCAATGGGAGACTTTGCTCGAAGCCCTGATCAACAGCGACCCAGACCAGGGCATGAGCGCTGATGCGCTGGCAGAACTGCCCGGTGTGTGTCAGCCCGTCTCTTCCCAACTGAAATACGGTAAGAATGAGACCGATACCCAGCGCGTGCTCCGTATCCTGCACGACATGGCCGAGACCGGTCTGATCAGAAAAGGCATACTGATGACTGCCTACCTGCGTCCCAAAGGCCGCAACAATGCCCGCCGGGTATTGGAGAGAATCTGCGCAATAGAAAAAGATATGCTCGATTTGATGCAACAAGAGAGTCCGGATGCGGACATGGACGAATGGCAGCATCTCTCATTGCGCATTCTGAATCAGAGACTTAATAATCTTGGTCACCAGGACTGCAATCCTGCAATCCTGAAAAACCTCATCACCAGTCTTGCCCAGGATGGCAAAGGATTGGCAGGGTCACGCGGCAGTATTGAACTGAGATACAGATCCCAGGATACATATCTGGTTAAACTGCAACGAGATTGGCAATCCCTTATCAAGACAGCGGAACTCAGAAATATGGTCGCTTCTGCCGTGCTTGATGTCCTTTACCAGCAGATCCCTCCTGACCGGCAAGGCACCAGCGAGGTTTTAGTAGATTTTGCCAGTCAAGACCTTGTTAATGCCATGAGTCAACATCTGTTTCTTGCCTCGCAGGTGCGGGACAAGCTGGCTGCTGTTGACCGCGGTCTTATGTTTCTGCATGAACAAAAGGCTATTATTCTTCAGCAGGGACTGGCGGTTTTCCGGCAGGCAATGACTATCCGTATTCTGCCGGAATCCAGGGCCCGCCGGTATACCGTGGGCGACTATAACCCACTGGCCTCTCATTACAAGGAACGTATATTCCAGATACATGTAATGAACGAGTATGCCCGTCTGGCCCATGAAAAAATCTCAAAGGCACTGGCCCTGGTTCTGAGTTACTTCAGTCTTGACCGCCAGGGCTTTATAAAACGTTTTTTCCCCGGCCAGAAGGAAATGCTGGATCGGGCTGTCAGCCAGGACCTGTACTTGCGAATAGTGGAATCGGTCGACAATCCACTCCAAGAGGCCGTCATCACCTGCCCGCCGGACGACAGCGTCCTTGTTTTGGCCGGTCCCGGTTCGGGAAAGACCTTGGTCGTGGTTCACCGCTGCGCCTACCTGCTGAAAGTAAAGCGTGTTCCGGCCAGGAATATCCTGATACTCTGCTTTAACCACAATGCCAAACTGACCTTGCGCAAACGGTTGTGGCAACTGGTAGGACCTGACAGCGGATTCGTCACCATTCTTACGTATCACGGTCTGGCCATGAGGCTGACCGGGGCCTCATTTGCCGTCCGGGCCGAACAACAAAGCCGCGATCAGGCCGACAGCCGGTCCCGCTTTGATGACCTTATCCCTGAAGCGCTCGCCTTGCTGCACGGGAAAAAAGAGATCCCAGGCCTGGCAGAGGATGAAATCCGGGAAAGCCTACTTGCCGGCTACCAGTACATATTGGTTGACGAATACCAAGATATTGACCAGGATCAGTACGATCTGATTTCAGCCCTGGCCGGCGCCACATTGCAGGACAAGGACATCAAGCCGGCCCTTCTGGCGGTTGGTGATGACGATCAGAGCATTTACGGTTTCCGGCGCGCCAGTGTCCGCTTCATCAGGCAGTTTGCCAAAGATTACCAGGCCAAGACCTATCATCTGGTTGAAAATTACCGTTCCACCCGCCATATAATCGACAGCGCCAACTGTCTGATACATCATAATAAGGACCGGATGAAAACCAGATACCCAATCAAGATCAATAAGGTGCGGGAAAATGACCCTGCCGGGGGGTTGTGGCACAAACGCGATCCTGTAAGCAAAGGCCGTGTGCAGATTATTGAGGTTGAGGATGTCTTTCACCAGGCCGTTGCTGCAGCCGCAGAGATCAGACGTCTAAAGGGTATGAATCCTCAAGTGCCATGGTCGGATTTTGCCGTGCTGGCAAGAAATGGCATGAAATTCAAGGAACTTTCATCACTCAGGGCCTTGCTTGAATATGAGGGAATCCCAGTCAGTTGGGTGCTCGACAGGGACAAGAGCTTCCGACTTCACCGCGTGCGCGAATTTGACTGTTTTTTCCATGCACTGAAGTTGCGGCGCAGGGATCTGATTACAGCAGACCAATTGCTTGAAATGGCAGGTGAATTGGTTGCAGATACCACGCCGTGCCAGCAGACCTTGATCAAGCTTCTTGAAACCTGGAAACAGGAATCAGCAGGACATGAACGGCCGGTTAAGGAGGTCAGGGAATTTCTATTTGAGGCCTTGTCCGAACAACAGCGTGGCCATCGATTTGGTCAGGGAGTATTTTTGAGCACGGTGCATGCCGTCAAAGGCTTGGAGTTTCCCCACGTCTTCATTCTCGACGGCAATTGGTCGAGCAGATCGAACCAGGCTGAGGCTGAGGAGGAGAGACGTCTTTACTACGTGGCCATGACTAGAGCTTGCCACACCCTTGCCCTGTTTTCACGGGCGGACTGTCACAATCCACACCTGGGCGTACTGGAAGGATCCTATTGCAGTAAAAGGCCGGCCCCTGCCGGAAATTCATATCCGTCTAATATTATGCAGCGCCGCTTTGAGGTTCTCAAGATCAACGCCCTTTTCCTTGATTTTGCGGGCGTCCACCCACCCGGCGCACCTATCCATGCAGGCCTTGCCCAATTAAACGCTGGAAACAGAATGGAATTCCGGCTGAACAAAAGCCGTTCAGGAAGTGAAAATCTTTTCATGTGTAACACTGAAGGCCTCGTCCTCGCCCGTCTGTCCCAGAAAGGCGGCAAACAGTGGAAACAGCATCTGGAATCTGTGCAGGAAATACGCGTTCTGGCAATCGTTCGACGCTATTCAACCGATTCCCAAGAGAAGTTTCGCCAAGACCATCGGTGTGAACACTGGGATGTGCCGATTGTAGAAGTGATCCAGGAATGAGACCTAACTCCTCCGTGACCTCAGACCTCGTGGATCACAAGAAGATTAA
>CBETWD010000090.1:0-8941 GCA_965539945.1 uncultured bacterium | reverse complement strand
CCTGCGACCATAACATGAGTGGACAAAATTGGTTCAGCCTGTGACATTCAGCTTGTTATACTTGGCGAGTTTCTGAACAAAAATCGCAAAGACATACTCATACATGCAGTTACCTCCTCTATATATCATCTGCAAGATCTCACGCAATAGACATTATGGAATATTATGCAGAATAACTACGAGGACTTCAAGCCAATTATGATGAGAGCCCTGGGAAGCTGAAACGTAAGGGCAGGATAGATGAAGATCTGATTCGCAGACTTATGGGTTGACGGCACAGCGAGTTCAGCGTATATCAGTTTAAGACTATATGATCATAGACTTATCGAGATGATTTAGCCTTGGAAGAATTTTAATCCGGGAACAAAACTGAAATGTTCATTTGGCTATGGAAAATCGTAAAAGTTGGTGGTCCTTGACAATTTGATACACTGAGATACATAATACTTAAATGTTGCGCGGGAATGGAGCAACTTGCTAAAAAAATCAATGTAATTAATAGGTTACAGAGATATTTTGTAACTTCTCAATAAATTTTGGCAGATGTAATTGTTCATATTGCCACATGTCATTTCGACCGACGGGAGAAATCTTGAAAAACTACTGCTACATACAGAATTTTCCGCTACGCTTGGAATGACAAAATTGTGTGAGTAAATATTTACGCCCTGACTTATTGAAAAGTTACAAAAAGACTACCCCAAAAGTTGAGTTATAAATATAAACAAAGGGAGGGAAACAATGAAAAAGCTATTACTGTGCGTGATTTTAATAACCTTTATTGCCGGTTGTGCCGGGGTTCCTGTGCACATGACCAGCCCTGCTCCAGATCCCAGCAAATATGAGGTCTTGGGAGATGGCATGGGTCGGTCAGTCGGTATAATGCTGTTTCAGTTTATTCCCATTAATCAAAACCAACGATTTGAAAAAGCGTATAATGCTGCAATAGAAAGTAAAGGTGGGGATAAATTGCTTAATCCGGTAATTTCAGAACGGTGGTTCTGGGCTTATATTCTTAACGGTTACAGTACTACAGTGAGGGGAACAGTAGTCAAGGAAAAGTAAATTTTGAGGCATTTGCGCTGTACCGGTTTTGAAAATAGTGTTTCGCAGTACAGTATGTAAATGAAAAAGAAACTCACGAGTTTCGAGAAAAAACGCCGCCGCGACTCAACATAGGCAATTATGCTGTCATTATAATCCACAAATAACTCATTCAACCAATTCAACATGGACCTTAATTCTAAATTTAGCCATAATTGCCTCCTTTAAGGAGTGATAGCTTGGGAGCTGATCATTTTACAGAGGGAGGCAAATGTCTACTACTTTTTCATGCTGACGTTTTTTTGCAGATGGTAAAATTATACTTTCTTCGGGTGGGGGCCATGTTATACTCGCACAGGTCGAAAGAGTTTGAATCAGGGATCTGTTTCTCATAAAACTAATCATTGCTTACAACCAACACATAGGATCTTCGGCTAAATAATCGCCGGTGATCTGATAGGCATTTCCCCGGCAACCGTAGCATCTATACTTCAGCTCACATTTAGCGCAACGCCCCTTTATCGATTTCCGTATATTTCTTAGCTCTTGGATAACCGGGCTCTTGTTTAAGATATGCTCCAGTGTATCTTCACGGATATTTCCAACAGACAGGTTTACTCCAGGGCAGGGATGGATGTCTCCATTGGCGACTACAGTGCATGAGTACTCATGCCTGGCGCAGTGAGAGGCTGCCAATGGTGGATGGGGAATCCACTTGTTGTCGAACTCCTCGGCATCAATCCGTGCAAGGGTCTCAAACAGGGTCCTGCTTTTTTGAATCGATACCTCCAGGTCAGGATGCTCTTTTGCCCTGCCCTGCAAGGTCATGACTTCTACATAGGGGATGATTCCCTGTTTCCTGGCCCATTGCCACAATTGGGGAAGTTCTTCATAGTTCTGACGGCATATGACGGTTTCAACTCCAAGAATGTGTTTCTCATCCGGGTAACCAACAGCCTTTAAGGCTTCAATGCCTCGCTCAATGGCCTGAAATGTCCCGGGATGTCCGGCCAGGAAGTCCTGGATCTCAGGGCGTCTGCTGTTCATCTTTACAACCACGGCAACACCCCTGTCATAAAGGGCCCTGGCCTTGGACGGCGTTATCAGCGTCCCATTGGTGAAGAGGTCTGCTTTTACGCCTTTGGACAGTATATAATCTATAACATCTATCAGATAGGAATAGAGCAAGGGCTCGCCGCCGCCTAACACGATGATTTTTTTGGCCCCAAGGGCTACTGCCTGGTCCACTACGTCCTGTATTTCAGGTAGTGAAAGTTCGTTTTCCATAGGTAAGCCGGATGACGCATAACAGTATATACAGCGCAGATTACACGCCCTCGACAGTTCAAGTTCCAGGGACAGGAGTCCCTTTTCGGCACGGGCCTCGATGATCTCTTCTTGAGAGAACTCAAGTCCCCAGTGTTTTTCAAAACAGCTCATGGTTTATTATTATCCCTAAAGTCATAACTATCCAGGTTGAAGACTGAAGACTGAAGTATTTCAAGCATCTCGCAACGATCGAATGCCCTAAGTTCCGTCCCTAAAAGCCTTCTACCTTCAGTCTATTCACCTGAATAGTTACCTAAAATCAAAAAAACGTTTCAGTTTTCGTCCGCCTGCCTTTTCCATAGTGCTTAGCACTTCTTGCCTGGGCCTTACTATTACCTCAGGACGGACCCTGAGGCGAGCCTGGAGGAATTCGGCCACCATGTCTGCATCAATATCTGATGCGTCCGTGCCTGCAACCACCCTTATTTCATCCGAAAGATCATACGAAGACCTCACCTCCACATAGGCCTCTTCCACATGTCTGAGCCCTCTGAGTGCCTGGAAGATCATCTCCGGATAGATAGTCGTGCCATGAAACTTGAGGCGTTGAGCAAGCCTTCCTTCTATAGGACCCAGACGAGTTGTACGCCAACCGCATGGGCATGGGTCTGTATGAAGCCGGGCCACATCTCCGGTACGAAAACGTATAAGAGGAAAGCCCTCCACGCCCAGCGGGGTGACCACAACTTCACCGGCTTTGCCTGTTGGCAGAACATTTCCATCTTCATCCACGATCTCAACCAGGGCAAGCTCCGGATGGATATGCCCACCGCAAGAGGCATGACACTCGCAAAAACAGGTCTCCAGCTCTGTTGCAGCGTACGAAGAATAGACGTGCGCTCCCCAGGCCTCTTCCAGATCTTTACCAAGAGGAATCAGGGAGTGATCCGGCCCCCGGACCGGTTCACCAATTGTGACAAGAGATTGCACCCCGGAGCTGTTGGGAGAATAACCCTGGGCCTTTCCCCACTGCGCCAACTTTAACAGGAACGTAGGCACACCCACGATTCCATCAGGCATGAGCCGGCGTATCAATTCCCACTGTCTGGCGGACTGACCAGGTCCGCTCCGGATGGCAGTGGCACCAAGCTGGACAAGACCGGAAAAATAGGCCAGTCCGGCAACAAAACACCGGTCCAGGGTCACACAGATAAGATAACGGTCTCCAGGCCGGACCCCTGTGCCCCAGAAGGCCATAAGTTCGTTAAAGGCAAGCCGCTCAAGGTCACTCCTGGTGTATGGCACCACTATGGGATTTCCTGTTGTCCCTGAAGTCAGTGACAGGTCGGCTATTGATGCGGCTTCAACTGCCTGAAAGGCTGCCGGGTCCGTTTCTAACGCGCTGCGGCTGGTAAACGGCAAGGACTTGAGATCTTCCAATGTAATTATGTCTTCAAAGCTGCAACCCAGTGCCCCCAGAAGTTGCTTGTAATAAGGGGCTTGACCGGCCTGCTGAACCTGGCTTCGCAAAAGTCCTGCTTGGAAATTTTTTATTTTTTCCGGGTCTGCGCCCCGCCATTCCAAAGCAGTCTTCAAAGAATAGTGGCTCTGCGTCAAACCACATCTAGTCATTGCGGTGAATAGCCGAAGATATGATTGGATCGGACATCATGTCCGACTTATAGCCGGTGATTTTGAGGGAGTTCACGCCTCGCTCAGCCAACTCTGTAGCTATGGATTCCCTGGCTTGATCCTTCAGCGCGCGAATACAGTCCGGATCGTCCCCACGCCCGGATGGTATTATCGGGGGCAGGATGACCATCTTCACCCTGGATGGTGTAAGAAACCTGCTACCCGGGGGCATCAGGTGGTCAGTCCCCAGGATACATACCGGCACTATGGATGTTCCTGTGCTACTAGCCAACTGGAAAGCCCCATTTTTAAAGCGCGCAAGCCTGCCGTCTCTGGATCGGTGTCCCTCAGGCCAGATTATGAGAGAACATCCTGATGCCAGCAGTTCCCCTCCCCTGCTTTGGACTACATCCCAACCGTCATCTGAATTGATGTAACGCGCCATTCGCATTAACCATTTGTAGACCGGAATTCGAAAGGGCCACGACGTCACAAAGGCGTTTTCAAACGGCAGCATACCAAAAAGGTAAGGGTCTATTGAGGAATTGTGATTAGGCACAAATATGACCGGGGGTCTAATTCCGTTGGAAAAGTCCTCTACGGTCACCGGGGCCATAAAGGGAACAACACGCACCAATGCCCAGCCATAAAGACAAATGCTCTTCCTGATTACTCTGTCCATTGGCTGGTTTGCAAGGACGCTGTATATCAAAAGCAAGGGGAGTATAAAACAGAGACAGAAAACAGTAAAAACTGCAAAGACAGGCCAGATATACAGGTTGAGCAACAACTTTTTAAGGCCCACTCACTACTCCTTGGCAGCTTGTTGATTCTTAAGACGACAAACAAGCTCAAAAAGATCGCCCATAGTCCTTACAGCCCGAACTGCCTTTTCATCTGTCATTTTCATTTCAAATGCCTTTTCCAGAGCCACTACCATGTCTACCGCATCCAGACTGTCCAGCCCCAGATCCTCATACAGAGTGGCGTCCGGCTGAAGCAATTCGGGTTCGAGTTCGAATTCCTCTGCCATAATCTGCGTTACCCGCCGGCGGACCTGTTCGTCTGATATCATGCTGTCCACCTCCGCAGCACCATAGCGGCGTTAACACCACCCAGTGCGAAGTTGTTCTTTAGTACTATGTTCATTGGGAGCTTGTCCACAGACTGTATCAGGTTGATACCTGAGCAAGCAGGATCAGGCCTTTCCAGATTAAGGGTCGGCACAACCTCCTGCCGGTCCAACATCTCAAGAAGCACTATTGTCTCAAGTGCCCCGGCAGCACCAAGGGTATGCCCCATATGCCCTTTGTATGAGCTGACCGGCGCATCTTTACCAAATATGCTATGGATTGCAACGGCCTCTGCTATATCTCCAAGCATGGTTCCTGTGGCATGTGCATTTACATAATCAATGTCATCTCCATTCAACCCGGCCTCAGCCAAGGCATTATGCATTGTCTTGGCCATAGAGTCCTCATGCGGATTGGCAATGCTCCTGCTGTCATTTACATGGCCAAATCCAAGGATCTCACAATAGATTTTTGCCTTACGCCTCAAAGCAGAGTCCAGGCTTTCCAGTACCAGGATACCACCACCTTCACCACAAACGACTCCGTCCCTGTTCAGGTCAAATGGCCTGGGAGTGGTCAAAGGGAGATCATGACTTCGTGAGGCCGCTTTTATCACGTCGAACACCATTGTGACCGTGGGATGGACCTCGTCAGCTCCACCACACAGCATCGCCTCTTGCCGGCCGGAGCGAATCAACATATAACCAAGCCCCAGGGCCTGTGCTGACGAGGTGCACGCGCTTGTGGGCGCCCAGTGTTCGCCGGTTATTCCAAGGGCAAGGCAGACATTGGCTGCGCAGCAATGCCCCATTATCTTGAAGAACATCCCGGAGCGGACCTGTTCAACACTCTCTTCAGGCAAAAACTGCCTGTACAATGCCTCGTATATCGTGGGACTCCCGGTAGTGGACCCGATTGCCGCCCCTACCCTTCCTGATGCCAGAAAGTCCGGCTCAAGTCCGGAATCCGAGACTGCTTCCTTGGCGGCCAGGGTGGCATAAATGGCCATTGGCCCCATAGTCCGTCGAATAGTACGGGGCAATAAGGGCTTGGCATCAAAGGGCGGAACCGGCCCTGCCATGTGGCATTGAAGTCCTTGAATATTCTGCCAATCCGGCATTAGTTGTATACCGGATCGCCCACGCCACATTCCATCTAATAGATCAGCTACCCCTAAACCAAATGGCGATACGGCCCCACGCCCGGTGATGACTACCCGCTTCAGCGACACTGTCTCACCTCGTCCCACAGGGGTTCCAGACCTTCAATCTCACCTACGGTCACCATGCCGGCAAGCGAGGCCCCCATTATTCCGACCATTAACGTCCCCTGTCCGCTAAGCCATAAACCCGGCAAACGGGTCCTGACCCCGGGACTGAATTGGTTCATGCTGTGCCGAACTCCATATGTCGCTCCCATGGGTGAACCCAGTCTGTCTCTGAATGTAAGAGGAGTCCCTATTGCCAGGGGTTCTATGCGGCTGCAGGCATCACCCCAAAGCCTGCCTGCCTGCTCTATCATCTTATCGGCAGCTTCTGTTTTCCACTTTCTATATGCTGCGCTGCGTTTTCCTTGCGCACCCTGATCAAAACGGGCTACTTCGTCCCAGGCAGACATCCGTATCAACAGGACTCCCCGTGATGCACCTGTGGAATTTGAATCCCTTCGTCCAGGGGCGTTAATCATGATCCATTTTTCCGGATGCCTCAAGTCCAAATCCATTATGTCCAGACCGGTACGAATGTTGTAATAATTGACCCATGTCATGTCTTCCAATGTATCAGGATCATCTACGGCCCCGAATACTATAAACATAGAGTCGGTATTTATCAGATTCCGCATACGATTATAGAAGGCCTTGCGGAATATTCCATCAGGGACCAGGTCCAAAAGGCTGGTGGGATGACCTGTGTAGATCACATGAGAGGCGTATATCTCTCCCTCGGAAGTCTTGACTCCCGCCACCTGATTTTCCTTTACCAGGACCGATTCAACCTCCTGCCCGGTAAGAATATCAACGCCTGCTTCTGCCAGGGTTGCTAAAAAGGCATCCACTATAGCCTGTCCGCCACCATCCATGGCATAGACCCCGGAATATAGCGGGTGGGCAACTGAGGCATGGATGGTAAGATTAACCTCCCTGGGCGGCACTCCATAGAGGAACACCGGTGATGACAAAACGGCATGAAGATCCGTGTCCTGAATCAGGGATGTCAGGAGTTGGGCCAGGCTTATGCTTTTTGGAGAGAACAGGTCATGCAAATATGGGGTAAGGGGGAGATCCGGATTAAAAAATGGGATAGTGTTGGAAATTTCCCTGATTTTATTGAGATAGGTGGAGATTCCTTGTTTTTCGTCTGGAAAGACCCGTTGCAGTTCGTCTTCCAGACGATCATAGGAGAAAAAAGCCCGGACGACTCTGCCGGAATCCATTATTCTCAGATTCTCATTACCTTCCGGGGGAAAGGGGAGTACGACAAGACGAGGCCAGACACCTATATATTCCCACAGGGCCCGCAGTATTTCTCCCTTCCCCATACCACCTGAGTAGTGAAAACCAATGTCAAAGGGAATTCCTTTGCGTGTAAAGCGTTTTAACGCCCCACCGGGCCTCTTGTTTCGCTCCAGTATAATTACTCGTCTGCCTTTTTTGGCAAGCAGGGCCGCGGCTGTCAGACCGCTTATCCCGCTTCCTATGACAACGACCTCAGCCTTCATCGAGCAATCCTTATAACCAGGCAGGCATTGGTCCCACCAAAACCGGATGCATTGCAAAGCATAAAGCGTGGCCTGAACGAAATATTCTTTTTGGGGAGATATAAGACCTCTGCAGCGGGATCCGGCACTTTAAGGTTGGGATTCCCTGCCACAAAACCGCCCCATGCCATCAGCAGACCATAGACCACTTGTGATGCGCCTGCCATCCAGAATTCGTGACCGGTCAGCCCCTTTACAGCGGACACGATCGGGCCTTTTTTTGCCCCATCCAGATCAAAAACATTTCGCAGGGCAATTGCCTCTGCCCTGTCACCGGCCGGGGTTGATGTGGCATGTGACAAAACCAGATCAATATCATCAGGGGAAAGGGCGGCATCCATCAAAGCACAATGCATTGCCCGTTCCAACCCCTCCCCGCTCGGCACCGCTATGTGGTGACCGTCTGATGTGTTGGCATAACCCATGACCTCGCCCAATATCTGAGCACCCCGTGCCTCGGCCGATTCGAATGCCTCTAAAACAATAGCAGCAGCCCCACCGCTGGGGACCAGCCCGTCCCGGTCTCGATCAAACGGACGAGAAGCCGCCCCAGGATCGTTTTCCCTGCGCGAAAAGGCCCCCAAGGCATCAAAGCTGCACATGGATTCCCAGGAGATTTCCTGCACCCCGCCACAAATTATGCGATCTTGCCTGCCAAAGGCTATGGTTTCCGCCCCCTGGCCCACAGCCATAACACCGCTCGCGCAGGCCCCGCTCACAGTCCAGGATACTCCACGTATTCCCAAAATGGTGTTCAGATTAAGGGTAACAGTACTGGCGAGCAGCCGGAAAATGTGTCCACTGCCAATGGCCTTTGTCTCTCCGGCAGATCGAAGTATATCCACCTGCTCAACTGCTGTAACAGCAGAGGAATCGTTGCCGAACACCACTCCTGTTTTCTCATCACCAGTCAAACTATCAGGATGGATACCGGCTTGCTCCAGGGCCTGAGACACCGCGGACCAGGCCCAGAGGCCATATTCCGGCAGTGTCTTGCGCTGCTTCCGGTCCAGAACACTCTTCGGATCAAAGCCCTCAACAACACCGCTAAGCCCACTTTGAAATCCTAATGCCTTACGTTCAGGGAGAAAACGTACGCCGCTTCTTCCTTCCCGGAGGGAGGTCTGCACTTCGCCTCTATTCAGGCCCAAACAGGAAATAATACC
>CBETWD010000089.1:0-8963 GCA_965539945.1 uncultured bacterium | reverse complement strand
GATGCTGTGCTATATGGTCAAAATTAAGCATCAAGTCATATGACCGGCACTATAGCAGTAGCATGAGAGGACGCAAGGGTTGATTGAAGTATGGTGTCGGGTCAAATACCGGGTCTTCCGGTGTGTGTGAACTTGGTTGGATGTCTTTGAGGGTGATTTTAATTTCCAGATCCAGTTCCTTGAGTTTCATCCGTGAAATGTCTAACGGAGTTAGCTTAATAGTTTAACATCATTCTCTTTTGCAAATTTTTCACCTCGCTTGATGGCCTGCGAGACTGAAGGCCGGGATATACCGAAATACCGGGCCAATTCCTTCCAAAACACCTTCCCAGTCACCTGCGCTTCGTCTCAGACCACCACCGGCCAAATCTTCACATCTCCACATATTGAAACCATCTTCAATGAACTCCCGGTACCGCCTCACAGCTTCCCGCTTCTTTAAACCAAACTATTAAACTAACTCCGTTAAATCTTCGTTGGCGTGATTTTTGGTTACGGCCTCTGGAAGACGACGATAGTTCTTTTTACAAATCGACACTAATCGTACCGATGACACTTTGGAACAATGACCTAACTGATGAATTTAAAAAGCTAATTAACTTGGAGAATGTAGAAAGAACAATATTCGGCTTTCTTTGCTTTGATCATGTCGAGACAGACTATTTCGACGAAGAAACTGACGTGTTATTAGGATATGTATTTGCCGACCTTATTTCTTTATATATATTCTCCCGTTTAGTTTATGTTGAGATATCTAAGACGTTTGGAAATGTGGAAAAACACTTGACCGACGCAAAAAAGACAATTGAGGCAGAAAGGCTTGAAGCCGTCTGGAAGAGCATCCCGGGGATACGTGATATAAGTGAATACCTAACATTTGAGCCTAAGAAGACACGCAGGAATTCTCTCTTTCCAATGGATGAAGACTTAATTAGGTATGTTAAAGCTCAGCATAACGAAACGCTAACCATGCTCGTGCCAAGGTAAATCCGAAGCCTTGGGAATAGGAGAAATCCTATGAAATTGGTTAATGTTACCCATTGGTTGATTGCATACCGTGAGAGTTCCACCTGACCAAAGCTTGGCCCGCAGATCAGTAGAAAAATCCACAGGCAAAACCGGTAACGGAAGTCTGAAGCTGGATAGATCAAGGGCGCAGGCTCTTTATTGAGCCCCGAAAAATGTATAGTTGATCTAGGGGACGCTGTTTCTGAATGAACTTGACAAGGTGGAATAATTGGGCATAAGATATTTTAATACTCAGACAAATCAGACTGGATGCCCCAGGTAGACTTCATCACGTAATGGGGCCTAAAATTGAAGGAACAAAGATCTTTAAGTTCATTCAGAAACAGCGTCCCCTAGACGCTACAGCGTTGAGGCCTCTTAGGACCTCGTGGGGGACAATCCTGGGCCTCTCACTGAATTCTGGAATTTGGATAAGGGATGATAGGCGGCTTGAAACAGAGCACGCCGGATACTGATTAGATCCAGGATTCGCTATTGGTGAGAGATCTGCCGGACCTTTTTTCTGGAGCTGCTAAAGCCCCAACAGGAAACCTGCGCTTTATAGGCATCTAAATATTCAACTAGCTGTTTTTTAAAAAGAAATTATTTAGCTTGACAGGGGGAACATAGGATGTCCCCTAGACGCTATACACTTGGTCAATGACGTTTCGCATGCCCTTACCGCCACCGAATCCTCTAGGGCGTATGGTATTCGATTTCCAGAGGCCTTCCTCCATTGGGTTCATAGACAAAGGAAGTCTCCCACATACTTGGCTTTATTTTGGCCCTCAGGCGAGCCAGTGCAGTCTTCAACATCTTCCGGCGCGGAACCTGAAGCATCAAGTAAAACTCCCTGTCGCCGGAAAATGGCGCACTTGCGTCTCGCGTAAGCTCCCAACCTGCTGATGCACCACCAACGCCCCATGCCTTGATAATGACTGAAACCCATTCCCATTTCCCCTGCCACACCAGACTTGCGTCTCCGCTCAATGGTAATTCCACAATTTCCAGAGCCTGTGTGAGACCAATTTGGGCGGACAATTTTGCTTCAACACTCAAGGAACCCTTAGCTTTGTAGGTTTCCGTTGGCCAAATACGGTAGATAACACAATCCGAGCTGGATAGTTCTACTGAAACCCATTTTATTTTCTCTTTTTCCTGTTCGACCAAACTCATTATATGCCTACACAAATACAAATCGTAGTTGTCAAGGAGCTTTTTGGCAAATTCATCCATCGTGCCTTGTAGATCTCTTAAGTCCCACGCCCATGCATTTCGGGGTATCATCAGACGGCTTTGGGGCTGACGCGCGTTAGATATCAACTCAGACAGGTGGCCAAGGCGTTGCCTTTTCATTTCGCCTATTTCAGCATATGAAACATCAGGACGGCCATCTGGGTGATGATAGGCTTTATCAAGAGGACGACTCTTCGAACCATATATCTCAAGGTTAAATTCCTCTTCTGCTTCTGCTTTTAACCTTTCCAGCCGATGAAGGTCATCTTGGCTTATCTCCAAAACGACTGGGTTGGGTTCGAATTCTGCTTTTCCGTTAGTTGCCATTCCATACCTCCTTTGGTGAACTCCCTGAACATGGCGCCTTCTTAGCCCCAGAGGGCAAGTTATCATTCGGACATCGCAATCTTTTCGGGCGTTGCTTTCTTTCTCCTTATAGCAGATATCAACATCTTAGCATAACGGAAAGTCTAAGACGCGCGAGCTTTTTTCCGCATCGGTCTGAAACGGGATCTGAGGGACGGAATTAGCTTAATAGTTTAACATCATTCTCTTTTGCAAATTTTTCACCTCGCTTGATGGCCTGCGGACTGAAGGCCGGGATCTCGACAAGATTCGAGGCTTTAAAGACTGGGAAATTGAGGGACGGAAATTGAGGGACGTAATTGACTAGCTTGACCTACTCTTTCGTTCTCCTTAGTAATTGCCTTGGAAATGGCAGACATAGAAACTCCGAGCTGTTGGGCTACTTCTGCCAAGGGGATTCCATAATCCTGTACCAATTGATACGCTATCTGCAGCCTGACCTGTGAGATACAACCGCGACGACTACCCGTTTGTCAACGTTGCCTGAGAGCCGCACTTATTTGGTGAAAAGCGTATCTTAACCCCAAGCTGGTAAGCAGTCATTGTGCTTGCGGCATAAGGTTTGCTGGGTTCACTCCAGGGCGTCTTTTCCCTTTCCCCAAAGACCAAACAATTCTTCCAATTAGCTATTATCCCTTTACTTAACCCGTCTATGGTTTTCTAAGAGGGTTAAGCTTTTTGCTGAGGGTGGAGGCCCGGCACCATATCATTACCCGGGCCTCCTGGGTCATGGCGGTGATTCATTGCCATCGTCCCGATATCTACTATTGCTCCAAAAGCTCTGTTTGTCCATTCCCCTCAGCGCAGAGGGGAATGGTGATTCAAGCAAGCTACCGTCTTTTCAATTGCGCCAGGTGCCATCGTCAGGTCCGGATCTGCAGTCATTGTGACAGGGGAAACCGCTATTGCTCTCAACAGTGCACTTATCAGGCAAGACGTGACTTTCTGCGCCGTGCTGGAGCCGTTTATCAGCAGACCGACCAGGGCAGGATCAACCACGCTGCCCGTCAGCAAAACTACCTTACGGGGGAAATTGGGGGACGTAATTGACTAGCTTGACTTACTCTTTCGTGCTCCTTGTAATTGCCTTGGAAATGGCAGACGCAGAAACTCCGAGCTGTCAGGCTACTTCGAGATGAAGGTGTTTACCTATGGCCTGAGCATAATTCACCAATGTGGAGAGGCGGATGTCTTCTGCATGGTTTTCAATCCGGGAGATGGCAGATTTTTTAGTACGCAATTTCTTAGCCACCTGCTCCTGGGTAAAGCCTGCTTCAAGGCGAGCCTGTTTCAAAAGGACACCAATTTTGAATTGCTCATATCCTTTGTCAAAATTTTCTGCAAATTGGGGGCTCTTCTTCTTTCTTGTTTCAATATATCTATCCAGATCGTCCATCTATTTACCTCCTGCTCAAATATTCTTTTTTGCGCTTTTCAGCCAGCCTAATCTCATTTAAAGGAATTTTCTGGCTCTTCTTCTGGAAGGAGTTGGTCAGTATGATCAATTCTCGGCCATGAAAGAAGCCAAGAAGACGGAAAGTGTTTCTTCCAACATCAACCCTGACCTCCCAAATATCATTTGTATTGACCAGTTTCTTAAAGTATTTAGACGGAATCTGATCAATCTCTCGAATCAATTTCAATATCCATGCTATCTTGATTGTCTGTGCGTCTGTCAGACTATCCAGGTGTTCTTTGACAGGACATTTGCCTGACGCAGTTCGATAGAATGAGATTGTTTTCATAAAAGCAAAGTAAACGAATATGTGAACATTGTCAAAGTGTAAGATTTTTAAATTTTCTGGCAGTGTTGGGCCAAAAGGCCTCCAGCCTCTCGCAGACGTGAGGGACGCAGACGTGGGAGTTAGCTTAATAGCTTAACAGCATTCTCTTTTGCAAATTTTTCACCTTGCTTGATGGCCTTCGAGACTGAAGGCCGGGATCTCAACAAGATTCGAGGCTTTAAAGACTGGCATAATGAGAATAAGTTCTCAAAGAAATACAGAGGCCCTGTGATGCTGGGGGAAAATTGGGGACTATCTTGACTTACTCTTTCGTGCTATGTAGTACCATGTGGCTGTAATAATGTCATAATACCACAGAAAGTCCAGACCCAGCCAGATGGAGGCGAAGGGTTGTCGAGATGGCAAGCGTCTTCGCTAAAGCTTCGCCGTCTCAAGAGGGTTGGGCAGTGATGTCAGCCTGAAGTAGGCCGGAGGCAAAGACGTGGGTGACGAACAGGTATGGCCCGGAGACAAAGAAGTTATCGGGGCAGACCCACACGGACCTTTTGAGCGCCCGACGAAAGTAGATAAGCCAAAAGGAAGGTGAGGAAATTATCCCTTAGCGAGGAATTCCTTGAAGACCTCATAAATGTCTTTCCGATGACCAATATAATGGATCTGGGTGATATGGTTCATGTGGTCGATTTTATAAATAACCCGAAATCTTTTTGTTCTCAGCGAATAATAACCTGAAAGCTCTCGTTCAAGGGCCTTGCCCAAATAAGGGCTCTCCCTGAGCTTTTGAATGAGTGTCTTAACAATTGGTTTTATTTGAGGATGAAGAGATCTCATCTGCTCACGGGAAGTTTGGGAATACAGAAGGCGATAGGTCATTAATCTTCCCAGACCTCCTCATGTGAGAAAACCTTACCTGACTTGAAGTCTTGTTTTGATTTTTCCAAAGAGTGGAGAATTTCTTTATTACACAGTATATCGATGGTTTCCAGGAGTGCTTCGTACCGGGAAAGGGGCATCATTACTCCTACTGGCTCACCATTTCTGGTAAGGGCGATGGTTGCCTCCTCTTCTTCCATATGCCTAAGAATATCGAGAAGATTCCTCTTTACTTTGGTAACCGGTAAAATCTGCTGAAAATCTTCCATTTATATCTCCTCTTGATAATTTTTATGACCATTATAGTTTTCATGGCGTAGTATGTCAAGAGATAGGGGACACTGGTTCTGGGTGAACTTGACGGCTGGAATAATTGGGAATGAGATACTTTTAGGGGACATGGCAGACGCAGAAACTCCGCGCTGTCGGGCTACTTCTGCCAAGGGGATTCCATAATCCTGTACGAATTGATACGCTATCTGCAGCCTGACCTGTGAGATACAACCGCGACGACTACCCATTCGAAGTTCTTTTGGAATGATGCCTTTCTTCTCACATACTTGATCGATGAACTCCACCAGGTTCTCCCTGATCCTGGTACCTCTAAGTTGATATTTCAACCTCTTGTCCCGCAATTTCTTAATTCACAGACATCCCATAAACACTCCCAAGCGTTTTCGTATCCGGCGCCGTATGCCTTCGGCTGCTTCCCCGGGAATTTCGGAAAAAAGCCTTTCCCATCCCGCCATGCCGTCCAGTACTTCTTCAGTCAAGTTCAACGCCCTTTTGCGTGAAAGGCCAAATTCCCGGCTCTCGGAAAGAAGGTCCTCCAGGGTAATGCCGGTGTGCTTTCCGTTGATTTTGAGGAGTTGTTCTTCACGCCAGACGTTCGGGACGAGATCATAGGCAGGAGAAAGCCGCCAACCGGCTTTCCCGTGGACCATCGAGAAGTTCTGGAGGTGGTCATCGGTATTGAAGAGGCAGACGTTGACCACCATCTGTTTGAAGAGCAGATCCACGTCAATCCTGGGATCGGCCGACACCCTCCTCACGATCTCTGCAAGATCCGCATAGGAGATGAAGTCCGGGAAGTCGTCAACGGCAAGGAGTGAGCGAAAGCTCAGAAGTGCCCGCCTTCCTGTTGGAACGACATCGAAACGCCGGACCAGCAGCACGGGTCGGTTCCACACTCTGCACACCTTGAAGTCGGGTATGATAAGGCCTGCCCTTTTCCCCAGCTCAAGTCCGGCGGCTTCAAGAAGCACGTTTGTCTGTGGATCTACATCATGGACACTTGGAAATTTGGCGATCCAGGCCGCTTCCTTGTGCCGCACTAGGACCTTGGGCCGCGCGCCTCCCACAGAGGTCCCCCCGGAGAGGAGGAAGTGAAGCTCACCTGGATCGACCGCTGTTTCAAAGCGCTGGGCCTCTTTCAGTGCAGCATGGATTTCACTGAAATCGATGCTGCCATCCACAATATCCGGCGTCTCATCCCGGCTCGAATACAAAAGAGCCCCGAGACCGCTCCCGCCGAGGGCATTGAGAAGATGCACCGGTGCGTAATGCGTCTTTCGGAGTCCTGCCTTTTCCACGAGGAGCCTCCGTCCCCAGGCATCGGGAAGAGAATCATCGAAAACCCAGTGGATTCCGGAGGCCGGCCGAGCCGCCATGAAAGTCTCATCAGAAAGCGGCAAGTGAACAGGATCCAAAGGATAGGAATCTGAATTTTCGAGATATTCCCGTTCGTAACGAAAAAATCCCTCGAAGTTCCCTGGGAAATGGAGGTTTCTCGACAGGAGTCTTCCGGCCTTGAGGCACTTGCCGCCTTCAAGAACGACAAACACATAGAGGTTGACTTCTCGCTCCATGCCTATCCCTTCGGCCTTCTTGCTCTTGCCTTCTTGATACGCTCCAGCCGCTCTTGGGCACTATCGTATTCCGCAAATGGATCCGAGGGTGCCCTCAGGACCTCGTTCCAGGTGCCGAGACGGCCAAGAACGGCGCTGGCCTTTATCCAGGCCCCGATTGATGTCGCGGGATCCCCCAGCTCCATCTTCGCAAGGGTCTGGCGAGAGACTCCGATATGCCCGCCAAATACATCCTGGGGTTCACCGCAGGCAAGCCTGGCATCCCGAAGGACAAGGCCCATATCTTCAAGGATTTTGCGTTCCTGAGGTAAGAGTCGGATCTTCATGGTGTTAATTATAGTTAACGCAATCTGGTTTTTCAAGTCATAAAGTTAATTTTATTTAACGATACTGCCAGAACAACTGCCGGCTGTAGAAATCCGGGTATCCCAGGGTAGTTCTGGCCGGGTCACGAGATTAAAAGTTCAAAGGGTAAATTAACGCTGTTTCTGAATGAACCTAATTCTAAAGAGATCTGAGGGACGAAGTTAGTTTAATAGTTTAACATCATTCTCTTTTGCAAATTTTTCACCTCGCTTGATGGCCTGCGGACTGAAGGCCGGAATCTCAACAAAATCCGAGGCCTTAAAGACTGGCATAATGGGATATTATAGATCTTCGTAAATGAAATGAATCCGGCCTTGATTTCGCTGACAACAATATACGTAAATGGTAGCCCCATAAGATAGAAAACCTCCATTAATCCTTCAAAAGAGTGTTGATAATTATTCATATTTAGACTAGTCTGACTAGGTATTTATAGTAGGGAGGAATTATGAAAGCAATTTGGAAACTACAAGATGCCAAAGCACAATTCAGTAAGGTTGTAGAAGATGCGTTGAAGCTAGGTCCTCAGTATGTGACACGTCGAGGAGCAAAAGCAGTTGTTGTCCTTTCAGCTAAGGATTATGAGGATTTAGTTTCTAACAAACCAAGTTTCAAAGAGTTTTTATTAAACTGTCCCAAAATGGACGAAGATTTTGAAATCGAAAGACGACAAGATTACCCAAGGAGTATCGAACTGTGAATTATTTACTGGATACTTGTGTAATATCAGAGATTGTGAAACCTGCTCCCAGTTCAAGGGTAATTATGTGGATAAAAAGTATCCCATCAGAACGATTATTTTTATGTTCCCTTACCATCGGTGAAATCCGAAAAGGATTGACCAATTTCCCTGAATCGAAGAAGAAAGAAAGATTGACAGATTGGCTCAATACCCTATTAGAGAATTACCAAGATCGTATTCATTCCATTGATATTACTGTTGCCGAGAATTGGGGCGTAATGCAAGGAAAAGCTGAAAAAGAAGGGATGCCCATGTCTTCAATAGACAGCCTTATTGCTGCTACATCCTATACTCATAATCTCATCTTAGTGACAAGGAATGAAGAGGACTTTCAAGCAAGTAAATTGTCCATTATCAATCCCTGGAATGATGAGGAAAATAACTAAGTTTGGGCTCATTGAAAAAACGAGGAGACAATTTCCATGACAAAAGTTAAGACGGTGTTTTATCTGTTAACTGGATTGCTGTTACTAACGAGCGTTGTTTATGCCCAAGATATTGATGTAAAGGGGAGCAAAGACCATCCTTTGATCTCTCGATTTAATGATTCGACTATCAAGCACTATGAAGCAAAGAGCTTTGACAAGTATATTCTTCCTTTGGGAACGTTTGTTGAGAAGGACGGGAAAAAACCGTGGAGAATACTAAAAAGACAGCGGAAATTATCAAAGACTCAGCAAATAGAGGGAAAAATTACCAGAATTCAATATAGGGCGACAGAGGAACACTCAACAACTGAAATTTATCGTAACTACCAAT
>CBETWD010000088.1:0-8993 GCA_965539945.1 uncultured bacterium | reverse complement strand
CTGTACTTCAAGTGCCCGACAACAAAGCAGATGCGGTGCCCTGTGAACGCTTACGATTGATCTGTTAGTGACAATCCTGGTCTAAGGGGATAAAGTCATTATCACTTAATAACCCATGAAAATCATCTTGAAAACCCTTTGTGTCATCATTAGAGTTCTCTTATGACTATAAAAGATCAAGCAAAACAAGGTATAATATCCCAACTTATTGAGCGTTGTGCCCTGGACGAGGGTCTGGATCCGCAGATTCTGGTTCAAGCCGTGGGGGCAGGAGAAGTGGTAATACCGCATAACAGGCATGTGGAGCTTACCCGTCCCATGGCAGTGGGAAAAGGGATCTCCACCAAGGTTAATGCAAATATAGGCACTTCAAAGGATCATCCTGAGCTGAAGGCTGAATTGGAAAAGCTCAAGGTGGCCCTGGAGGCAGGGGCCCACACGATAATGGATCTTTCCACCGGGGGTCCGATAAAGGAGATCCGCCAGGCTATCAGGGATGCCTGTCCCGTACCTCTTGGCACAGTTCCCATCTATCAGGCCGCTGTTGAGACCGTGGAGCGGCGCAAGTGCTCAGTGTGCGAAATGGATGTAGACGACCTGCTGAGGGTAATTGAGGAACATGCCCAGGAGGGAGTTGACTTCGTGACGATTCACTGCGGTCTGACTCTCAAGGCTGCGGAGCATCTCCGGTTGAGGGAACGCGTAATGGGGGTGGTCAGCAGAGGAGGTTCCTTTATCCTGGAGTGGATGATGTACAACCGGAAGGAAAATCCCCTCTTTGAGCGTTTTGATGATATCCTGGCAATAGCTCGGGAGCACGAGCTCACTTTGAGCCTTGGTGACGGCCTCAGGCCCGGGTGCCTGATGGACGCAACAGACGGCGCACAGGTGCATGAGCTGATAGTCCTGGGTGAACTCACACTGAGGGCATGGGACGCGGGTGTACAGGTAATAATTGAAGGGCCTGGTCATATGTCAATGGACCAGATACCGGCCAACGTTCTTTTGGAAAAGAGGCTCTGCCACGGGGCCCCATTTTATGTGCTTGGTCCCCTGGCAACTGATATTGCCCCTGGGTACGACCATATTACCAGTGCCATAGGCGGGGCCATTGCGGCAGCAGCCGGGGCTGACTATCTCTGTTACGTGACGCCTGCCGAACATCTGAAGTTGCCGTCACTGGAAGATGTGAAAGAAGGGGTGATAGCTTGCCGCATTGCGGCTCATGCGGCTGACATAGTGAAGGAAGTCCCCGGCGCCATAGAAAAAGATCGAATGATGGCCGAGGCCAGGCACCGCCTTGACTGGAAGACCCAGATAGAGCTTTCCATAGACCCTGAAAAGGCCCGTCTATATCGTGAGGAGGGCGGGGAGTACAACGGACCAACCTGTACGATGTGCGGGGAATACTGCGCAATCAAGACCTATCAAAGGGCGATGAGAAAAGATCGGGAGGCAAGAGGCGATGAAAAAGAGATCCTTAAGATGCTTGGACGTATCTCAGAGTGATTTTAAGTCTGCCGTTTCCTGTTTTCTAAGTCCGGTTTATGCCGATATTACTTTGGTCCTTGGGAAATGAATCCTGGTCCGGTTCTTACTATTGCCGGCTCCGACTCAGGTGGTGGCGCCGGTCTCCAACAAGACCTGAAAGTCTTTACGGTCCTTGGGTCCTATGGCTCAAGCGTTGTTACCGCACTGACTGCTCAGAACACCCTCGGGGTCCATGCTGTTGAGCCCGTAGCTCCGGATTTTGTTGGGAAGCAGCTTGATGCCGTACTTGAAGACATCCGCCCAACAGCCATTAAGACCGGTATGCTGGCCAACGCAGCTATTGTGGAGATTGTTGCGGATCGTCTGGGCCGGCATATTAATAAAGATACCATACTGGTGGTAGACCCTGTCATGGTCTCCAAAAACGGGCATCGACTCCTGGAACAAGATGCAGTGGATGTCCTAAGGACCAGGCTCCTTCCTCTTGCGGACGTGTTTACACCCAATATCCCAGAGGCCGAAGTCCTTCTCGGCCGGCGCATCCAGACACTGGAAGAGATGCGATGTGGCGCCACGGATCTCCTCAAGCTCGCAGATTGCCCTTGTGTCATTCTGAAAGGAGGCCATCTCCGCAACCAGGATACTGTGGATGTTCTTGCCCATGAAGAAGGGGTTTTAGAGATAACAGGGACCCGTGTTTCCACACGACACACCCATGGAACCGGCTGCACCTTTTCCGCCGCACTGTTGGTGTTTCTGGCTCGTGGACTGGGAATAGAAAATGCCGCCCGAAAGGCCAAAAAATTTGTGACCCGGGCAATCAGGGGGGCGGTGCCTGTTGGCAAGGGGATAGGGCCGACCAACCCTTTGAGTACAATCGAAGATGATATTGCTCGCTATCCCGTAATTGAAGCCCTTGAGAAGGCGTGGCTGCGTCTTTTGTCGCTCCCGTGTCGCTCTCTGGTCCCAGAGGTTCAAATGAATCTTGGCTATGCCCTTCCGTGGGTAAGTTCTGTGCAAGATGTGGCTGCTTTTCCCGGAAGGATTGTAGGCCTGGAAGAAGGTGTGGCCAGGATAAGGGGCCCTGCATATGGGGTCTCAAGCCATGTGGCCAGGATAATATTGACCGCGATGGGCCATGATCGTGGATACAGGTCTGCTATGAACATCCGCTATGATCTTGCGTATCTTGAGCGGGCACAGGACCTTGGTTACTCAGTGGCTGAGTTCTCCAGAAAGGATGAACCCGAGGAGGTAAAATTCAAGGAGGGCTCTACCCTGGTATGGGGGGTAAAGAGGGCCATTGAAGGTGCGGGTGTGGTGCCGGATATCATACATGATGCAGGAGATATAGGAAAAGAGCCGATTATTAGAGTCCTTGGACACGATCCATTGGAAGTGGTGGATAAGGCCTTGAGGTTGGCTGGGTTTTCGTAGTTTTTATAATGAGCCTACAGTAAAAGACAGGCCAGGCTGGATATATCGGGAACCTTTTTTTGGACGGAAAGATATACTGCCAGCGTGTCTCTCTGGCTGCATTGGGATATTTACGAGATAATGCTTCGGGCAGATATACCTCACCGTAACCCTCCTCAAGGTCCCTGTGATGCAAATTTGTTACTTTTTCAATATGCAATCGCAGTTCTTCGCGAATATTCTGCGGAAGGATGCTTGTCCGATCCTTACCGCCTTTGCCGCCCCGGACATAAAGGATGTTTTGGCCAAAGTCTATGTCCTGGATGCGTAATCGGATACATTCCATAAGGCGCAAACCGGCTCCGTAAAGCAGTTTTGCCATTAATGCATGAGTGCCGCTTATCATCCGGAGCATCTGTTGAACTTCCTCTTGGGTCAGGACGGTTGGAGGGCTCGGTTTTCGTTTTGAACGGACAGGGGCGATCTTGCCATCAAGGGGCTGATCAAGGACATCACGATAGAGAAAGACAAGGGCATTCAAGGCCTGACGCTGGGTTGAGGCTGCAACATTGCCTTTGGTCGCCAGGTGTGATAGAAATTTTTCAATATGCTTCGCATCAAGTTTCCGGGGGTGAGTTTTGCCTCCGAAAAACTGAATATAGCGAAGAATCCATTGGCAGTAAGTGGACTCGGTGCGATAGGCATAATGATAGTAACGGAGTACCTCCCGCACCTGGTCCATTAATTTGGCATCCGGGTCTGGTCGAAATTTTGGTTTATTTTCCATGGTGGATATGACAATCTTACAATATATGGAAATTTACAAGCAATATTTAATAAGTGGACCGTTTTTCCATATCGATTTGCTTGATATAAGAATAGACGGAAAATATGTCCATCTATAGCAATTAATATCATGGAAAGTTTCCATTTATTACTCTGTTGTGTGAAAAAAGGGACAAATGAATACAAAATATTTATCATTAGAGACCGACGTTTTATTTAATTGGTTTGGAGAATTGATAGAAAAAGCTATCTCTTGCTTGGAAGGCAAGCGACTGACTGATGGAAAACTTGAGTATTATAAACAGGAATTACTAAAACAATACTTCATTCATTTTCAATCAATAAAAAACCTTTCTTCTGGATTAAAGATAATCCTTAAAGGAAAAGAAAATGAAATTTCAGCATTTCCATCAATCATAGTTTTGCTTAGAGCATGTTTAGAGAACTATTCAATGTTCTATTTCATCTATCGAGGTTCTTCCTGTGTTGAAGAAATTTATTTTAAGTTTTGGAGTTGGTACAGAGAAGGGCTGATGAGCAGGCAACGATTAAGCGTTATTCACCAAAAAGATAAACAAAATGAAGAAAAAAGATCAGTTGGTGATTTAACAGAAGATTTGAAAAAAAATACTTATTTTAGCAAACTCACTTCAAATCAACAAAATCAATTCTTAAAAACCGGCAAATGGTTCTTTGATTCTAAAGCTAAACTACTTAACCTATCTGGTTTTTCTGCGTCATTAGCGAACAACTGTTACAATTATTTCTCATCGTTCAGCCATCCAACATCAAGCAGCCATTTGCAGACATCTCAGGCAACCTATAATGATTCAATGAAGATTCAAGAAATCATGCTCAAGTCACTTTTTATTTCAGCCGGTCTGTATATGCAAAATTATTCAAAAGAATTTTCTGAAGTTTTAAGTGTTCTAAAAGATAATGATAAAGAATTTTTATCTTCCTGGAGTGAATTGGGGAGTATGCTGGAAATGTGAAATCACACAACAAATACATACACCCGACCATCCCCGCCGTTCGTTCCTCACTCTGGGGCTGGCGGGTGATGTCGGCGTTCGGCCAAGAAAAATAATAGGTGAAACGTGGAATTTGAATGGGATCAAAGAAAAGCGAAGTCCAACCTGAAGAAACATGGGATTTCTTTTCAGGAAGCTACTACAGTATTTGGTGATGCCTTGTCGATAACATTTGACGATCCCGACCATTCAATCGACGAGCATCGGCTTTTGACATTTGGATTATCACGAACTGGCAAACTGCTCATTGTATCCCATACAGAGAGAACCAAATCGATGAGAATTATCAGTGCCAGATCTGTGACAAAACAAGAGAGGCAGATATATGAAGAAGGTTAAGAAAAAAGATGGAATAAGGCCTGAATATAAAAAGGAAGACCTTGGTGTTGGAGTACGCGGCAAGTATTATAAGGCGTACCAAGAGTCACACAACGTTGTGTTGCTTAAACCAGAAGTAGCGAAAGCGTTTCCGACAGAAGAAGCTGTAAATGAAGCCTTGATGTCGTTAATCAGGGTGGCCAAAACATCGATGGGCCTAACCAAAGGCTCAACCTGACCGTTATGTTGTGAGTTGACCTATCCTACTGAAAATACAGGCTTATTTGGCAAATAGTACGATATGGGCAATTGTCATATTAAAACAGCAGGTTATCCAGTTTCACGGTTAGGCGGTCAATAAACTGATCATATAATAATAGTGGTTCGAATAGAGTTCTCCATGGCCGGTGCAGCCGTATATTCTTCCTACAGGCCGTCCAGCCAGGTTAAAATTTCATCTTTGTTCTCCCAATCCACAAGTTCTTCTATTTTGGGGTCTTGGGGGAGTAATGTCTGGGTATATTCCAGGAATTTTTTCTGTACTTCACGTTTTTGCCGCATTTCCATCTTTAAATAGGTCATGGTGGACTGGATGTTTTCATGGCCGAGACGGTTCTTGATGTCTGTGATTGATGCCCCGGAGGCAAGCATATTCATGGCGCATGAGTGGCGGAAACTGTTCCGGCTAATCGCCGTGACAAGGGGCCGGGCTTAAAACATCCAGCCTTTTATCTTCAGCAGGTAGTAACTGAAGAACTGATGCAGACATTGGATAAGGGTCACAGTTCCTCCTGGTGGGAGATGGTAAAATCGACCAGATTATAGCAAAACTAATCGAAACCACAGAAAAGATTATGCTCATAGCCAGTCCAATATATCCACCCTTCTCCAAAAAAGAGCCGATCATTAGAGTCCTTGGACACGATCCACCGGAGGTGGTGGACAAGGCCTTAAGGTTGGCTGGTTTTTCGTAGCTTTTAATGTATAAAGAGGAGTCGAGGGTTTTAAGAGAGGAAGATGCCATGTAGAGTGACACTGCCAGCTTAACTAAATTACATATCCTTGAGGCCCTTTTGCAGAAAGGATATAAGAGTGATCTTGTCGTAAAGGCTCTCAACAAATTGGTGGAGCTTGAGCTTGCCAAATTAAAACATGAACTGACAGAAATTGAAACCAGAATAGAAAAACTAGAAGCAAAATACGATATGGCTTCCGAGGAGTTTGTCGAAAAATTTCACGCCGGTTTGGCGGATGATTCGGCGGATAATATCGAATGGATATCTTTTCTTGACATGCGGACGGCGCTTTTCCAGAGAATTAGACTTCTGCAGGAAGAAAGCGCTTGATGAACGTTGAAACATATTTGTTTGATTGCATGGATAGTCACACGATAGGATACTATCAGGAGAATGCCGCTAGCTTGACTGAGCATTACGAAAGCGCGGACATGTCCGATATTCACACGCAACTATTGAAGCACCTTCCGGAGAAGGGCAGTATTTTAGAAATTGGCTGCGGATCGGGGCGCGAAGCAGCGTTTCTTCTTCGTAGCGGCTTTGATGTCACTGCTGTCGATGCGTCTGCGAAGATGCTCAGTTGTGCGGTTAGGCAGCATCCTGAATTGGAAGGGCGGACGCATTGCTTTGTTTTCCCGTTCAGACATGAAAACCCCTTGCTCTCAAAGCAGTTTGATGGGGTGATAGTTATCGCCTCGCTGATGCATATCCCTGATCAGTATTTGCCTGAGTGCGCATCTCAGTTCAGGCATCTTCTATCTGCCAACGGCGTTCTCTTCGTCTCGGCATCCCGGGGGCGGCAGAATATCACAGACAGAAGGGACAGTGATGGCCGACTATTCATTGAACGATCGCCTGATGAATTGCGGCATTTTTTCCGGAAAGCCGGTTTTGGGGTCATTGATTTTTATGAAAACGAGGACTCCCTTCATCGTTTGGTTCAGTGGTTTTCCATAGTACTAAGAGTTGAGAAGGGGATGGTTAGCGACAATGACAGATTGGCCAATACCGAAAGCTACACGACGTGTAACATTTCACTGAGGATATAAACATGGAACAAATAGTGATTCACGTATCAGACAAAGAAAAAGCCAATATGTTGTTTGAGTTACTCAAGTCGTTGGATTTTGTTGATTTTGTCAGTCCATATGAGGAAAAAAACGTGGAAATAAGTACAACGGCAGATGAAGAACCTCTTGATTTCTTCTCTTTAGCGGGCTTGTGGAAAAGCAGAGAAGTAGATTTGGATTTGATTCGCAAGAAAGCATGGCCGAGGCCTTGAGACTGGCTGGATTTTCGTAATTTTTGCTATGAATTTAACTGAAGACACAATCACTTCAATAGTAAGCAGGCTGGTACAGACTGCAAACCGCGAACTGCCACAGGATGTCGAGACAGCTCTCCTGGCTGCAAGGGAGGGAGAGGAATCGCAGACCGGCAGGCTGATGCTTGATATTATAGTAGAAAATGCAGGCCTTGCCAGGCAGACCGGTCTTCCGATATGTCAGGATACAGGTATTGATGTTGTATTTGTGCAAATAGGTCAGGAGCTTAAAATTGAGGGCGATCTGATTAAGGCCATAAATGAGGGAGTTGCCCAAGGTACAAGAGAAGGCTGGCTGAGATGCTCTGTTTGCGATCCTATTACCAGGAAAAACACAGGGGACAACACCCCTGCGGTTGTCCATGTAGAGCCGGTGGCCGGTGATGCCCTGGAGATTTCTGTATTACCAAAGGGCTGCGGAAGCGAAAACATGAGTGCCGTGGTGATGCTTCCGCCTTCGGCAGGCGAGGATGGCATTGTAGGGGCGGTAGCAAATCAGGTGCTAAAGGCCGGACCGAATCCCTGTCCTCCCGGGATAATAGGCATAGGCATCGGCGGTACCATGGAAAAGGCGGCGTTGCTTGCCAAAAAGGCCCTGTTGAGACCTGTGGGTTCGAGAAATCCAAGGGATGATTTGGCAGAGCTGGAGGACCGGATATTTGTCCGAATTAATGGCCTGGGGATTGGTCCTCTGGGACTTGGCGGGTCTGTTACATCACTTGGCGTGGCTGTGGAGGTCTATCCCTGTCATATAGCAAGCCTCCCTGTAGCAATAAACATCCAGTGTCATGCTGCCAGGCATTGCACTGCAAGGTGGAGAGATGGGTCATGGGTTATTAGCCAAGGGTCAAGGGTCAGGGGTCAGGGGTCAGGGGTTATTTCCCCCCTTCCTCCTGCTAAACGTCCCATGCCTCTTGCGCAAGGAGTTGTTCGGATCGAGCTCCCACTGTCAAAATCGGCCATACGGGACCTTCGGGCTGGTGATTGGGTGTTGCTCAACGGTGTTGTTTATACGGGGCGGGACCAAACTCATCGTCGATTGGTGGAAATGTTAGACAGGGGGGAGTCATTGCCTGTAGATCTCAGGGGGCAGTTAATATATTATGTGGGTCCCTCTCCAGCCCCGCCGGGAAGGCCAGTGGGTTCCGCAGGGCCCACCACCAGCTACCGAATGGATGCCTATACACCCCGCATGCTGGCTGAAGGCGTGCTTGCCACAATGGGAAAGGGAAGGCGTTCCCCGGAGGTGAAGGCCGCCCTGAAAAAACACAGAGCCGTGTATTTTGCGACAACAGGGGGTGCAGGGGCCTATCTGGCGAGCTGCATAGAGTCCTGCGAGCTAATTGCATTTCCCGAATTGGGTCCTGAGGCCTTGTACCGGATGAAGGTTAAGGACTTTCCTGCCATTGTGATCAACGATATAACAGGTGCGGATTTCTATGAGATTGCAATCAAACAACATAAAGTATAGATATAAGCGTTCACGGAACGTTGAAATTAGAAATTTGGCTTTCATGCTTTTGTACTGTCAACTCGTAAACTCGTTTCATCTTTCCCCAATTTCTACTTTCCAATTTCAAGTTTCATTTCCAATTTCAAGCCGTGAAC
>CBETWD010000087.1:0-9036 GCA_965539945.1 uncultured bacterium | reverse complement strand
CCCAATTCAAAGGTCTTGAGATTGACCTCAAGAGGCTGAAACTCGACTTTTTCAGAGCTCTATGGCTTGAGCCTTTTCAACACCGTCCTCCTGCAGGAGACGGGAAAGGACATCAGGCCCTACCGAATCATCCGTGGTCAGAAGTATGACATTCCTATGATGGTCCGGATCCTGTCCTACCTGCATTTGGCCTATGTTAATATTCGCCTCACCCAGGGTGATTCCGATTCGACCGATTACCCCTGGACGGTCTTGATTGTAAATGAGCAACATATGTCCCTCCGGCACGGCCTCCAGACAGAAATCATTGATTCTGACAAGACGGGGTTCTTTTTTGCCAAATATGGTTCCTGCCAGAGTATTGGTGCCATCGGCTGTCTTTACTGTGACGGTGAGGAGACTGGTAAAGTCCTCAGATGTCTTGCTCTTGGATTCCGTGACTTTTATACCTCGCTCTTCAGCAAGTATAGGGGCGTTTATAAAATTTACTTCTTCACTGAGTATTGGGGAAAGGAGGCCTTTGATTATTGATATGGTAACAGATGCAGTCTCAAGGCCTGCTATATCTCCCTGATAGTAAACGGTTACCTCATCCACAGGTGCGGTGGTAAGGTGGGCATGGAAGGTCCCCAATTTATCAGCAAGATTGAGGACAGGGGTGAGCTGGACCAAGGTTTCTTCGCTGACTGATGGCATATTCACGGCATTTCTCACCTCACCCTTTGTGAGATAGTCTGAGATCTGCCTGGCAACAGCCACGGCAACATTTTCCTGGGCTTCTCTGGTTGAGGCGCCGAGGTGAGGTGTACAGATAAAATTGTCCAGGGAGAATAGAGGGTGTACTTTACCTGTAGGTTCTGTTTCGAACACATCCAGAGCAGCACCTGCCACCTTTCCTGACTTCATGGCTTCGTATAGATCCTGTTCGTTGATTATCCCGCCACGGGCACAGTTGAGCACCATGACCCCATCCTTCATCTTATTGAAAAGCTCGGCATTGACAGACCTCTTTGTCTCTGCTGTCAAGGGGGCGTGTATGGATATGTAGTCAGCCCTTGCAAGGACATTGTCAAGGTCGGTCAACTCCACTCCAAGTTTTTCAGCCATTTCCGGACGTATGTGGGGGTCAAATGCCACAACTTCCATTTTAAGACCTTGAGCAAGCTGTGAAACAATGCTTCCGATCCTGCCGATACCTATAATTCCAAGGGTCTTCCCTGCCACCTCTTGACCTGAAAAGCGCTTTTTCTCCCACTTTCCAGACTTCATTGAGGCGGTTGCCTGGGGGATGTGGCGTGAGAGTGCCATTATCATAGCTATACTGTGCTCTGCAGCAGAGTTGGTGTTGCCCCCAGGAGTATTCATTACAACAATACCCCGCTTGTTGCAGGCAGCAATGTCTACATTATCAAGGCCTGTACCGGCCCTTCCCACAACCTTCAGTTTTTTTGCAGCATCCACTACTTCCTGGGTCACCCTGGTATTGCTACGAATCACCAGGCCATCAGTGTCTTGAATAACTTCCAGGAGTTCCTCGGGCGAGAGCCCGGGACGCTCTTCCACATCAAGCCCTGCGGCTTTAAAAATTTCAATTCCATCCCCTGCTATAGGGTCAGTTACTAAGACTTTCATGTATTATTCCTTGTCCTTTCTAAAAAATAAAATCCTCACATTTATTACTGCCTTAGAGACAGAAAGTCAAAATCGGCATCTTTCACGACAAGTCAAAAGTAGTTCACACTTTATTGATCTTGTATTTTGGCAGTGAAATTTGAAACTTGAAATTGGGAAAAACACAAAGATGTAGATGCGTTACCTAATTTCGAATTTCGAATTTCCAGTTTCGACATCGGCATTCAATTCGATAATACACGCTTTTTCGAAAAAAGTGTAAACTGGTGAATGAAGGATGCCTAAAAATCATTATTTATTTTGAGCAAAGTACGCCTCGGCGGCAGCCACACCCTTTCCCAATTCCAAAGGATAGCCAAGTTGATGAAGCGCTCTCTCCACTGCGGCCAATGCTATGATCATATCCCATTCATTCAGATGCCCCATATGGGAAATGCGGAAGATCTTACCTTTGGCTTGGGCCTGGCCGCCGGCTATGGTGATTCCATACTCCTCTCTCAGGATTTTTACCACATTCTGGCCGTCAATTCCCTCCGGGGACTTGATGACTGTTATGGCCTCGGACGGGGCCATGGAGAAAAGTTCAAGGCCCATGGCAGTCACTCCTGCCTTGGTGCCTTCTGAAAGACGCCTGTGGTGGGCAAAAAGGGCCGGAAGCCCGGTCGCCCGTATACCACGAAGCACCTCTGCAAGACCGATTATAAGGGATACCGCAGGGGTAAAGGCAGTAGTCTGTTTCTCAATGGCCTTTTTTTCCTTTAAAAAATTGAAGTAATATTTTGGCAATTGCGCTTTTTCTACAAGCTTCCAAGCCTTCTCGCTGATACTCACAAATGCCAGGCCCGGTGGCAGGGACAAAGATTTCTGGGAGCCTGTTATCACCACATCCAGACCCCAATCATCTGTCTTAAGCTCGTAAACCCCAAGGGCACTGATGGCATCCACCACCAGGACCGTGGTCGGTCTTTCCCTGACCAGTTCCCCCAGCTCTTCAACAGGGTGTTTGACGCCAGTGGAGGTTTCATGGGCCTGAACAAAAACGGCCTTGGCATCCGGGTTGGCGTCCAGAGCCTTCTTGACTTCCTGTGGGTCAACGGCTTTTCCCCAGGTGACGTCTATGTTTACTGCCTTTACTCCATAAGTATTACATAGCTCGTCCCAGCGCTCGCCAAATTTCCCTCCCCGTATCACCAATGCCTTGTCTCCGGGAGAAAGCAGGTTGACCACAGATGCCTCCATGCCTCCGGTACCGGAAGACGTCAGGATCAAGCAGTCGTTTTTCGTTTGATAGAGATATTTAAGATTCTCTCGGGCCTTGGTAAGTATGGCTGAAAATTGAGGTGACCTGTGATGGATGATAGGCTCTGACATTTTTGCCAGAACCTCAGGTGCCACAGTTACAGGACCCGGAGCCATAAGATAGCGTTTGTTCATTTATTAACTCCTTTTATATACTTGTTTTTTGTCACATGTCTTTTGCTATTTGATATCTGTCTTGTCAAGGGCAGGGTGGTATTATTTTTTGAAACGCCTTCACTCATAGTCTAATAAAAAAAGCGTAGTTTTCCAACCGGGATAGATAACCCGTAAAGGCCACATCATTCATTGAACTGAGCTGCTGCCGGCAGCAATGATTCATTTGTTGCTCCTATTGCCGGTCCGGCCTTTCTGTTATGAGAGTGATTATTTGATCAGGTTTGACAATCAATGTTGGCCAAATTAAAGTACTTTTAGTATCTGAACGAAAAGATTATTCAGACACTATCTTGAATTCTAAATTTTGAATTGAATTTAAAAAAGGCAATAGCCTTAATATGTTAATTGTCCCTGACCTAAATTAAGAAAACAAAATTTGGAGTTTCCGTTCAGGCACTTTATAGATAAAATGGGCGATTAGCTCAGTTGGATAGAGCGTTGGCCTCCGGAGCCAAAGGCCGGGCGTTCGAGTCGCCCATCGCCCACCATATTCTCCCCAATGACTTGCTGATTTTTGCACTTTTCGCTCAAGCACTAAGTAGTTTTCAATTCTCCCTACCCCCCTTAAAGGCGGGAACCACGAATCACGAATCACAGATTTCCGACAGTAGGAGGCTACCATGTCAAACAACCTTTATGTCGCGGCCACTGAAGCAAGGAGCGGGAAATCAGCCATTATTCTGGGCGTGATGGAGATGCTGCTTAGAAAAATCGACAGGGTCGGCTTTTTCCGACCGATTATTTCAGACGCCAAAGATCAGGATCATGACATCAATCTTGTTTCCTCATATTTTGACCTGGGGATTCCGTACGATAAAATGTACGGATTCACCGCAACAGAAGCCGACAATCTGGTTTCGCTAGGCAGGCAAACTGAATTGATCGAGGGAATAATCAATAAGTATAACCAATTAAGTGATAGTTGCGATTTTGTGTTATGCGAAGGCACCGATTTTGTGAGTTCCGCGGCTGCCTTTGAGTTCGATATCAATGCGGAGATCAGTAAAAACCTGTCATGCCCGGTCTTATTGGTGACCAACGCACACCGGAAGAGCACGGATAATATAGTCCGATCCGTCGAAGTAGCTCTTAAATCCCTGAGTGGAAAAAAATGCCACACAATCGCCACAATTATTAACCGTACAGAGCCAAAGGATGGAGAAACGATTATCAAGATCCTGAAAGAAAAGGACTTGACCGGAGAACAGTTGCTTTACGCCATGCCGGATGAACCGTCTCTTGGAAACCCCACGGTGGGCGAGATTGCGAAGCTTTTAGGTGCTGAGGTGTTATACGGGGAAGAACAATTGAACCGGCACGTGCACAACTTTACGATCGCGGCGATGCAACTGCATAACTTCTTAACCAGGATAGAATATGGTTCATTGATTATTACTCCAGGAGACAGGTCGGATGTGATCGTTGCCTGCCTGGCTGCTGTTTCGTCCGCGTCCGAGCAAAACATATCCGGGATCGTATTGACCGGTGGCTTGAAACCGGAAAAGCCAATATGGGATCTCATTAAAGGATTTTCCCTGATGGTGCCTATTCTCAGCGTCAAAGAGAATACTTTCCCCACAGCAACAAATGTTAACAAGATCCACGCCATAATTTCACCGGATGATGACCGGAAGATAACGCAGGCCCTGGCGGTCTTTGAAAAAAGCGTGGATACTGAGCAATTGGAGGAAAGGGTCGTTACAACCCATACCACCATTATTACTCCGAAGATGTTCGAATATGAGTTACTGCAAAGGGCCAGGGCAAACAGACAACATGTGGTCTTACCAGAGGGCGAGGACGAGAGAATCTTGCGGGCTGCCGAGATACTGCTTTATAGGGAGGTGGTGGACATCACTCTCCTCGGAAACGAAGATCTGATCCGTGGAAAGATCGCGCAACTGGGGCTGAGGATGAGCCTCGCGAATATCATCAATCCCCTGAAATCAGAGTTAATTGAGGAGTACGTGCAGACCTATTTTAATTTAAGGAAACATAAGGGGATCACAGAGGAATATGCACGTGACATGATGAGAGATGTAAACTGTTTCGCAACCATGATGGTCTATAAGGGGCATGCCGATGCAATGGTCTCCGGCGCGGCACACAGTACCGCGGCAACGATCCGTCCCGCACTTCAAATCATCAAGACAAAGCCGGGTTTCTCCATTGTTTCGAGCGTACTACTCATGTGCCTGGAGGACAGGGTGCTTGTCTATGGGGACTGTGCAATTAATGCTGATCCAGACGCCGAACAACTGGCTGAAATTGCTCTCAGCTCCGCACAAACCGCAAAGACCTTTGGCATTGATCCGGTTGTTGCCATGCTTTCATACTCTACCGGAGAGTCAGGCAAGGGAACGGATGTGGATAAGGTCCGTGAAGCAACCAGGATTGCAAAAGAAAAGGCCCAGAAATCCTTCCCCGGCCTGAAAATCGAAGGACCTCTTCAGTATGACGCCGCCGTTGATCCTTTGGTGGCAAAAACCAAGTTACCTGAGAGCGACGTTGCAGGAAAGGCCACCACGTTTATTTTTCCTGATCTGAACACGGGCAACAACACGTACAAGGCGGTTCAAAGGTCAGCAGGAGCAGTAGCTATCGGTCCTATTCTTCAGGGGCTAAAATATCCTGTGAATGACCTTAGTCGTGGATGCACAGTCCCGGATATAGTGAACACTGTTGCGATTACAGCAATCCAGGCGCAATCGGAAAAAGTTTAGTCTTTTTGCAGCCAGGAAAAGGGTGGTCATGAAAATACTTGTCATCAACACAGGGAGTTCATCCATCAAGTATGAATTGTTCGACATGGAACACCGCAAGATACTGGCAGGAGGCCTGGCTGAAAAAATCGGTGAAGAAAGCAGCATTCTCACCCACAGAACAGTCCTGCCCAACGGCAAATCAACAAAAAAAATGGAAGAGGGCCTGATTACCGACCACCATGAGGGGCTGAACCGTATCGTGGGCCTGCTGGTTGATCCAAAACACGGGGTCATTGCGGACAAGAGCGAGATTTCGGCTGTGGGCCACCGCGTGGTCCATGGCGGGGAGGCATTTCACTCAACTGTAATTATTGATGAAAACGTAGTCGCAGCCATTAAGAAAAACATCCCTCTGGCACCTTTGCATAATCCTTCCAATCTGATGGGGATTGAGGTTGCCGGATCGATCTTTCCGGATGCGCCGCAGGTCGCGGTATTTGATACTGCCTTTCACCAGACCATCCCCAGCCATGCTTATCTCTATGCCATTCCTTACGAGATGTATGAGCGGCACAAGGTGCGGCGTTACGGTTTCCACGGCACCTCCCATGCCTATGTCTCCGAGCAGGCAGCGGAATATTTGGGCCGGCCGCTTACAGAGCTTAATCTTATTACCATTCATGTCGGAAACGGGGCCAGTATGGCTGCCATTAAAAACGGCAAATCCGTTGATACCACCATGGGCATGACCCCTCTTGCCGGACTGGTGATGGGAACACGATCAGGAGACATTGATCCCGCCCTGCCTTTTTTTATGGCTGACTACCTTGGTATGTCATTGCAGGAAATAGACAGTCTGCTTAACAAAGAAAGCGGCCTCAAGGGACTGTGCGGCACCAATGATATGCGGGAAGTGATTAAAAATAAGGAGAATGGCGATAAACGGGCGGCAGTAGCGCTTGATATTTATACCTACCGGATCAAAAAATACATCGGTGCATATTTCGCGGCCCTTGGAAGTGTTGATGCCATCATTTTTACAGCAGGAGTGGGGGAGCACGCGCCACTCATCCGGGGAAAATCTTGTCAGGGGCTGAACAGGCTCGGCATTGAAATTGATACCAAGAAAAATGCTGTTCCCAGCGGCGGTATCCGGGAAATCAATACCCGGAACAGCGAGGTTAAGGTCCTGGTGATTCCTACTAATGAGGAGCTGAAGATTGCGAGGGAGACAAAAAAGGCGATTGAAAAAAGTAAGCCCGATTAAACCAACGAAAACGCCGGGATAAACCGGTTTATGCCTATAATCTACAAAAGATTGTCCAAAATATTCTATCCGCAGATTGCGCAGATTTTCGCAGATTGAACATGAGTCTTGTCGAATAAGTCGCCGCATCTGAAGAGGTTTCGTATGAAGGCAGGTGAAAAATTGCTGAGTTCATTAGCGAATATGTCTAAAAGAAAATATCAATCCACAGGATCTGCAGATGGGTAGTCGTAGAAGGCGTATTTTTTAGGTTAGGCTTGGAGCACAGATTGTATATCAATTGGTAGAGATTCTTGGAATTTCACTGGCGGAAGTAGCGCGCCAAGTGTGAGTTTCCACGTTTGCTATCTCCAAGGTCCTGACAGGACAATGAAAGATCAATTCAACTCAGTCAACAACGCAGTTTTACGCGCAATTTCCAGGCCTTTAAAGGTTTCTTTTTGGGTCGCCTTGAGAAAGGCGATCAGATGGTCCTCGGCAAAATAATATTCCGTATCGGTGATCTCATCCTGCTCAAGCACGGCATACCGGTGTTCGCGGATGAAATATTCCGCAATATGACGCTGGAATTTTTTTTCCGGGCCTTCAAACATAGGTTTTACCGTGAATAAGATCGGTGACTTACTGTGGTACGAGAAACGCCTTATCCGGAGGCTTTTTTCCTCAAAGACATTGCTTTCCGACTGATTTCTTCAATACTCAAATCTTTATCCAACTCTTGACGCCACTTTGTGTAGTCGAATGGTTCCCTCTGGATGAGGGCGATAAATCGTTCAGCTTCAACGTCCCCAAGATATTGTGCTAAAAGATTAATTCCTTTTATCTTGATCTCAGTGTCAGTTATCATGATAGCACCTCTTTGATAAAACCGATTGGATCTGTGATTCGGATGCCTTGAATATGTATAGCTCTTTTCAAAATTTCATCATCCGTGGTCAGGAAATAGTCCGCCTTTGCCGTGATAGCGCAAGCGATATGCAAAGAATTCATTTTCTTAATCCCATGTTGACTTACTTGGGTTGCGGTATCTATTATTTTTTCATCTTCTTCTATGTCTGCTTTAGAATATGCCCGCCATTTTGTAATTTGTTCATGCCTCTGTCAAACCGGCGGCGGATAACCGGATCATCCACATTGTGACCGCCCTGGGCAACGCGAATCCTCACCCGCTTCACCGCAATTTCCACGTCCGGCAGACTGAGGAAAATTAGTTTGATCCGATATCCGGTCTCCTGCCACTGCCGGATATATCGGACGTAAAGGCGGCCGCTCAACGTGGTTTCAAGGGCAAAATTTTCCCTGCGCCCAACATATCCCCTGATTTCTTCAAGCATCAGACGACCCGCCCTGAATGCCGCTTGTTCCGGGGTGAATGGCGACAGCCCGGCCGCGATCAGATCGGCATTGACAAAGGAGGGACAGGCCGCTTCCCTGACCAGAAATTCCCTGGCGAATGTGGTTTTGCCCGCGCCATTCGGCCCGGCAATGATAACAATTTTTTGCTCTTCACTCATAATTGATTTTGCACATCGTCATCTGTTATCCGCCGCTTGCCCGTGACACATTCATGGATCAGGGATTTGCGGTATTGTTCCAGGGTTGAGATTTGTTGTTGAATGTTTTCTTTAAGTTTATCAAGCTCGGCACATTTAAAATCAAGAAAAGTAACTATCGTTTGCTGCTCATAAAGTCGAGGAAACTCTATTCTTGTTTCACGTATTTTGACCAAATGAGGATTAGTCACCGATGTCCTTTTACTACTTTCAAAAAGTTGTTGGTCAACCACATCATTCTAAAAATAGTAACGGGGAAAAAAGTGATTTTTTCCACAGTTTCCATAACTATACCTATATTGCAATAAGTACTAGATGAAGACAAGGGCGGAGGCTTCTTCATTCTATCCGCAGATTGCGCAGATTTTCGCAGATTGAACATGAGTCTTGTCGAATAAGTCGC
>CBETWD010000086.1:0-9117 GCA_965539945.1 uncultured bacterium | reverse complement strand
GTAGCCTCTTCTTCATCAAGACCCCGGGCCATGAGGTATTCGATCTCCTCCTGGGCGATTCGGCCTACGGCTGCTTCGTGGGACATATCCACATCCGCCACATGGGCCTCAAGCTCGGGTATGGCGTGAATTACGCCGTGGTCCGCCAATATCAGGCCCTGGCATTCAAGGTGTGCCTTAATATTAGCGGCAAGGCCGACAAGGTGTCCCCTGGCCACTACCCGGCCACCGAAAGATATGGTCCTGGATATTATCTCGGACCTGCTTCCAGGGGCCTTAAGTATGACTTTGGCACCAGTGTCTATATCTGAGCCCTCAGGGGCCACGATGACCGAGTTAAAGCGGGCCAGGGCATTTGGACCGGCAAGAGTGGCTGTTGGAAATGTCTGGACGGACTTTACCCCCTTAAGAGAGATATAGTTAGAGAGAAAGACGCCGTCCTCCTCTACCCTGATACCCGTACGGGGCCTCACGTAGACATTTTCACCCCAGTTATGGATCATGGTAAAGGTGAGCTTTGCCCCCTTTTTGACATAAAATTCAGATATCCCTATATGCAGCCCTGACGTCAGATGGGGATGGGTGGAGCATCCTGTGATGATATGTAGCTCAGAACCCTCTTCTGCTACCACTATGTTGTGAATGCGCTGGGCTATATTTTCATTCCGGATGTAAAGGCAGGTCTGAAGAGGATAAATTACCTTTTCACCAGGAAGGGCCCTAATAAAATACCCGTTATCGAGTTCCTGATCAGCTTCCCTGGTAAAAGAATCTTTCTCTGGTGATATAAGCTTCCACCAATAGTCCTTGAGGCCGTCGTATTTCTTGAGCGCCTCTGTGACAGGAAGCATCTCCACGCCTGGTGACTCACAATCACACTTCTGGACGCTGCAGTTTGTCTGAATAAAGGTACCTTCCCTGTCCAGACCTGTAAGATCGATTCCGGTCTGCTTGAGTCTTTGAAGCTCTTCTTCTTCAAACTCCCCTATATCTTTTGGTCCCTCTATCTCAGAAGCGGGCGTGAAGGTCTTCAGCAGGTCCTCATCACTTAAGTCGTTTGTATCGTAATGGTTTTCTGAATAATTCATATCTTAAAGCCTTGTTCGAATAGACGGCATTTAGCGCATTCTTCATAGCCATAATTCTTGATTCTCTCAAATATATCCCGGGGGTTTCCATGGCAGTATATCTGCCCGTTCAGCATGACATGTCCCCTGTCGGCATTTACGTAGTTGAGTATAAGTCCGGTATGGGTAATTATCAGACCGGACTTCTGGCGGTTTTTGCGCAGTTCTTTTTGTAACAGCTTGCGGATCATCTGACATATCACATCCAGATTCTCAATATCTACACCGGATTCCGGCTCATCAAGAAGCGACAGATCCGGACCCTGGGCCAAAAGCTGGAGCAGTTCGGATTTCTTTATCTCACCACCGGAAAAACCGAGATTCACTTGCCTTCCCAGGAAATCCTCAAAATTATAAGCAAGAGCTAACTCGCTCCCGGCGTCGCTTTCCTTGCTGTATAAAGCCAGCAAGTTCTTAAGCTTTACGCCCCTCAGGGTAGGAGGGCGCTGGAAGGACAGCCCAAGGCCGAGTTTGGCCCTTTCGTTAATTGGCAGGTGCGTAATATCCTCTCCCTTGAAGAGTATGCGACCGTGCTTGACCTTGTAACCGGAAAAACCCATCAAGGTCACAAGCAACGTTGTTTTCCCCGAACCGTTTTTACCAAACAGGCAGTGTGTCTCGCCCGGTCCTATCCGGAGGTTGATCCCCTTGAGGATCTCCTTGCCCTGTACTTCTACCCAAAGATCTTCTATCTGTAGCATAAAACGCCTGACCTCCTCAGTAATTATTCACTCATTCCCTGCCTGGCAGTCAAGGAGTGTGAACGGTTAAATCAACAGAAGGAATGTAAGAGATATGCCCTGGATTTACAAGAAGCTCTACCTGATAATTTCTAATTGACCAGCCAACGGCTGGAAATGTCAAGTTCACTCAAAGCGGGAAGAGCCGCAGCTCGATGCGTTACTCAGACCGCCGGGAACCGGCCCTGCTGAACCAAAGCTAAAGCTCGACAGCATCTTCTGCACTTCCTCCGATCCGCACTCAGGACATTGAATCCCCTTAATATCCCTGGATGAAAGCACAAGACTTTCGAAAATCTTGTTGCACTTCTTGCATGTATATTCATAAATTGGCATAAGGAATTTGACCTCCACGTTTTTTAAGCCGGCACTGGCAAACAACTCATATGTAAGTTAATTTACAAAAGCAGGCTGTCAAGGAAGACTCTGAAAGAAGGCAATTATTCACTCCTTGCCACGGAGTGTGAACAGTCACGAGAGAGGAGATTAATCTTGGATAATAAGGATCAACTTCGGGAAGTCTTGTCATCTGAAACCATTAAGGCGCGGGTACATGAGTTGGGAGAGCGAATCTCCAAGGATTACCATGGACGTCCCATGGTGCTCATCGGAATCCTTAACGGGGCCTTTATTTTCATGGCGGATCTTATCCGACATATAAAGAATCCCCTGAAGATCGACTTTGTACGCCTGGCCAGTTACGGCTCTCAGGCAGAGTCATCGGGCCGGATAAGCTTTACCAAGGACATAGAGCTTGACATTAAAGACAAGGACGTCCTGGTTGTGGAGGATATAGTAGATACAGGTTACACACTCAAATACCTGAAAGAGGTGCTGAAGCTGCACAATCCGGCTTCGGTCAGGATTTGCTGCCTGATCGACAAAAAGGAACGAAGAGAAGTGCCGATAGAAGTGGATTACGTTGGGTTCGATATCCCACGTGGGTTCCTGGTGGGCTACGGACTGGATTTTGATGAGAATTACCGCAGCTTACCCGCAGTGTACCACCTTAATCCAGGTTATAAGCCAGGGGGATTCACCCCGTCGGACAGGTGAGTTGTCTATGAGAGGGGGGTAAAATGACAAGATTCTTTTAAAGTCTGGACAACATCCTTTTTCAGTCATGCAGCTCTGTCCCCTGATTCATTATTTTCACATACCGCACATAACTGAAGAGCCGGTTGCGCTTACGCAGGGTCAATTCCAGGACAACGCCTAAACGCTCAAGATGTCCCAGGCACTTGTTGACCGTGGCCGGAGTGATGCCCGTCTTTTCCACCAGCCATCCGGACGTGGTGATTGGGCGCTCCATCAGGGCCCGATGAACCCGCAACGTTGACGCCGCCGCCCGGCCAAGGCGGCTGATTCTGTCACGGTTCTCATTGGATGGTCTCAAACTGCACATGGGCCAGAGCGGCCTTGATGAGCGCTGGAGTAAGTTAAAGCAAGAGTCAAGCGATTAAACTAAATTAGAGGTTCCTCATGTTTTAGGATTGTTTATTTTTCTAAAATAACGCTCATGGGAAAACGGGTAAATTCCGGTTCCCATACATTTTTCCAGACACGTGGTGATCAACGTGGTTTTGGATTGGCAACCACGATCATTACGAACGCTTTTTTTCATAGTACAATTGTATGCAATTGGTACAGGATTATGGAATCCCCTTGGCAGAAACAGCCCGACAGCTCGTAGTTTCTACGTCTGCTATTTCCAAGGCAATTACAAGGAGTGCGAAAGAGTAGGTCAAGCTGGTCAATTAAGTCCCCAATTTTTATTAGTCTGCGTCAGTCTGCGTGTGCCTGCGATTAGCATATATGATTCAGGGCAGAAAAAATGTTAGCGTGTACAGTGAAAAAGGCCGAAAAGCACACCTAAGGATACGAAGGAAAAAATAAGAACGATACGAGCTAAATCATGAGAATTAATATGAATGACAAAGTGCTTCCTGGGATAAATAAGGGCACAGAAGAAATGGCGCAGGAAATTCGTCTTGCCGCGGTAGTGAAATGATACGAACTTGATATGATCAGCCGAGGAAAGGCTGCCCAAATGTCAGGTTATAATCCTGGCAAAATTTGATGCCTTATGATCTTTGATGTGTCCTTCTGACCTTTAAACACCTTTCGAAAACGCATATAAGGAGTTCTAGATGGATGTATTTGAAGTTCATGCGGCAGTGATGAATAACTACAGATCTTTCATCGAAAGCTTTCTGATCTGCAGGCAGGCAGTTTCATCTCCCGTAGGTACAGAAATCGCCGGATCGGGGAAGTCCTCAAGGAACTGAACATGACCGAAGGGCGTGGGACCGGGATACCTAAGATATTGCGAGCCATGAAAGCTAATGGTTCTCCCGATCCTCGTTTTGAGACTGATGATGATCGGACGTACTTTGGTTGAAATCTGCAGGGGGGGAACATTAGGAATAAAACTGCTTGACCATATCATTTTCAGTCAAAAAGACTATTATAGTTTCCTGGAAAATGGGGAATTGTAGCACAAAAAATTGATACAAGTACTTGCGGCATAGGTTTGCTCGAGTTGATTGGACTGTACTGGATTTAAATAATTCAGTTAAGAACCGTCTGGCCCTGTGATATATTTAGCCATTACAACAATTGTGATAAGGGGAATTATGCCTTTTTTCTGAAGGAGGAAACAATATTATGGAAGAAGACGTTACTATCAGAATTCCGCGCGGGTGGATTAAGGGACTACCTGAAGAGGAATTGACTCTCAAGCAGATTATTCGTCTGGGCATTCATCAGTACAAGGTAGAGCGTGCAATTCAGCTCTATCGTGATGGTGTGGGCTCTCTGGGTTATGTCGCGGAACAAGTGGGGCTTAATAAACAAGACCTGATCCGTGAAGCGCGCAATCATAATATTGATCCTGAATTTTCCGAACAAACAATCGAAGAGGAACTTTTGGGATGGCAATAAGCGTGGTTTCAAACGCTGGACCGCTTATGGTCTTTTCAAAACTGAACGTGCTGCACTTGCTAAAAGAACTGGATGAATTAAAGCCCCGGGCATTAGCGAAAGTATATGACCTGATAACCGAGCTAAAGCGGATGAATCAGGCCCAAAAAAGCAAACCGACCGCCGCTGATTATATAAAGGTAAGGGAAGCGTTAAAACAATGCAAAGGGTCTCTATCGGAAGATATAATACTGGAAAGAGAAGACAGGATATGAATCTGTTCTTTGATACCTCAGCGCTGGTAAAGTTTTTCCATGAAGAAGAAGCAGATGTTGCTGCTCTTTCGGTACATAATATCGCCTGAAAACATAATCATGGCACCCAAATTGATCATGTTAATGCGATTAAAACAAAATGTAAAATTGAACTCGACTAAGGGTCACCAAGGGTCAAATCTACGCTCGACTCTTAATCAGGATATTTTTCACTATTTCAATCAGTCACACGACAACCAGTTTCATCCCCCTTTATGTGCTGAAAAGCGCAAAGTAGCCAACCCTGAACCGTAAACCTGACAACCTGAGTGGTTAAAAATATAGCAGCCAGGCCGGCCGGGCCTTCTCAAAGTCTTTTAGGTCCCTGGCCCAGATAGACTGGATATCCATTGGGTCTGTTCCGGCATTTACGGCCTCTCTCACCCCCTTGTCTCCTATAATCAGATCCGCAGGAAGGCGCTTGAACTCGTATTCATAGGGAGGGTCTTTCCATGCAAAGTCTTTTGGGTGCATCCTTTTGACTGCGGCTAAAATGGCAAGGGTCGTAATATACGGCCGGTATTCAAGTCTGTGCGTTACGTGGATCTGAAAGCCTCTGCACTGTTTTCCCGACCACTTGTGGAAAGTCGGTTCGAAAGACTGTTCTCTCAGGACAAAACCCGGCAGTTTCCACCTTTTTGCCTCTTTTCTCAGGGCGTCACTGTCAAGAAAAGGAGCGCCGAATATCTCAAAGGGCCTGGTAGTACCCCTTCCCTCTGAGACATTTGTGCCTTCCCAGACGACCTGCCCCGGATATACCCCGGCTGTATCAAGGGTAGGCATATTTGGAGAAGGCCATATCCAGGGGAGACCTGTTGCAGCAAAGTCCATCTCTCGCCTCCAGCCCTGCATCTTCACAACATGTAATTCAAGATCCAGCCCTTGCTCTTCCATGAAAAACTTGGCTATTTCTCCAATAGTCATGCCATGACGCATTGGAAGGGGGGCGAGCCCCACAAAGGATTGACAGTCCCGAGCCAGAAGATTGCCCTCTATCGACTCACCTCCCAGAGGATTGGGGCGATCCAGCACAGCTATACCCACACCTGCTTTGGCGCAGGCCTTCATGGCCAGGTAGAGAGTCCAGATGAATGTGTATACGCGGCAGCCTATGTCCTGCAGGTCCACGACAAGAAGATCTATCTCTGACAATTGCCCGGGAGAAGGCTCTCTGTCTTTTCCGTAGAGACTGAAGACCGGGATATTAAGGGCCGGGTCAAATGCATCAGGAGACTCCTTCATATTGTCCTGCTTTTCAGCATAAAGGCCGTGCTGAGGACTAAAAAGGCACTTCAGGTGGCCTGGCAACATGGAGAATATCAAGTCCTTGGAGTGTCTTAAGCGTGGGTCAACCGATGCCTGGTTGCAAAGGAACCCCAGCCTTCTTCCCCTGACCCATGACGGCATATTTCCCAGAAAGGTCTCAAGACCTGTACGTACATTCATTCACGAAATCCACAAAGACAACCCAATCCCTCAATTTTTATTCAGTTCCAAGCTTGGCAAGCACTTCATAAGAAACAGGCGTCCGCTCCAAATGGTGGCAATGAAGGCTTTTCATGAGGGACCAAGCCTCTTCAAGTACCGCATCTGTCATAGTCAGTCTATGGAGGTTGTCAAGAGGTCCTTTCTGAATATACCTTAAGGACTTAAGTGTTCCCAAGCTTATTTTATGGGTTTTTTCCCCTGCCTTCCGGCATCCGCTGCATATAAATCCTCCCGCATGAAGTTTGAAGACTACGTGATCGCCCGTCGGCGGCATTTTACAGAGGCGGCATTGATCAAAATCAGGGGCATAACCTGCCAGGGTCAGAAGCAGAGTCTTGAAAAAGAGAGTAGTCTTTCTTGGGTGAAAGCCATCATTGAGGGAGTTAAGGTACCATCGAAGGAGTTTGAAAAGATTTTTTTGGGGATCATCTTCCTTTGTCCAGAGATTTACCAGTTCGCAGCATAAACTGGCCATGATATAGCATTCGACTTTATGTCTTAGCTGTGGAAAACTATCCAGGATTTCAACAGAGTCGATTCTGTTCAAACCTGTGGTGCGTGGCAGGGCTAGAGACAGGTTGAGCATGGTGAAAGGCTCAAGTGCATTTACGAAACGGCGTCGGCTCCTTTTCGCCCCCTTGGCAATGCCCCGCACTTTTCCTCTGGCCATTGTGTAAAAGGTGATAAGCCGGTCGGATTCTCCCAGGTCCTGGCCTGAAATTACGAATGCAGGACTCTTGAAGATATCGGGCATATTATTCCGTTATGATTCCGCTGAAAAAACCCAATCTGCGGCGCACAATTAAATGTTGAATGTTGAATTAAGGTATATGTCTTTTAAATTTTTTTTCACAATTCACCATTCACAATTCAGCATTATCTATAACAGGTCTTTCTTTCGATGAAGTGATCGCGGGAGGTGTGAGGTTTTGATCTGTTTCGTGTTTTTCATCTGAGGGCCAAAAGAACCAAATTATCAGTATAAGCAATAAAAAGATGAGAAAAAGCGCTGCTGCTGCACTGATTAAGTCTCGATTGAACAGAGAGACTTTATTTACATAATTAAATAACGGCTTATATGCCGGCTCAGTTGGCTCATCAATACTTTCATCAGCAGCACGGATCTCCTGGTAACGAAGAATGACGTCTTCCGGAACAAGACCGATAAATTCAGCATAGCTCTTTATGAAGCCCTTCACAAAGACCTCGGCAGGCAGCTCGTGCCAGCGGCCGGCCTCCATAGCCCTTAACCTGTAGATCGCAATCTTGGTGCCTTCAGCAACTTCCTCCAGGGAAATCTGGCGTAGTTCCCGTTCCCGCTTGAGGTATTCCCCTAAAGATTCTTTAAACATATCTCTTTTTCGGAATATTATAGAAAAAATCAAAGAAGTATCTGAATAGTTGACCTTGAACGTAGTTCCCTGAGCCACTCTTCAAACCGGGTATTTATTTGCTCACGGTAGAGTTTTTTTCTGACTTCCTTTATTTGAGCCGAATCAAGATCAGTCTGTCCGCTTTGTACTATTTCCTTTAACCTGAAGATTTGCCACCCCACCTGAGTATCAACTATGTTACTAAAATCGCCGAGTTTAAGGTTAACTACAGCCTGTTTGACAAAGGGTGCCATCTCTTTCAAGGTAAAAGCGCCCAGGTATCCACCGTCTTGGCCTGATGGGAGATCGGAATAGTGTCTTGCCACTTCTTCAAAATCCTTTTTTTCCTTTAGTGCATTGTAGGCCTCTTCGATCCGTCTCCTGGCCTCCTCCCTGGATTCAGGATCACCCTCTTCAAATGTAGTACATATGTGTTGCATTATATAGAGTGGGTCATCGGAGCTATTATTAAGAGGATGTTCTTTTAGATATTCATTAACCTGTTCATCAGTGATTACTATCTTTGCACGCACCTGTGCATTTATAAGCTCTGCCCTCTCAATTTGTTGCTTTAGCTCCTTTTTGTATTCTTCGAGTGTATGGCCTTCAGATGCAAGTTTTTCTGAAAGCTGATCTCTGGTTATATGATTGTCTTCACATATCTGGTCCAAGGCCCTCTCGATTTCCTGTTCACCTACTTTTATACCCAGTTTATTGGTTTCTTCCTGTGCAAGACGATCATCTATCAACTGTGGCAGGACTTGGGCAAAGATTTCCTGCCTTTTAGTCTCTATCTCTTCTTTGCTCATTTCTTCATTAGTGTACTTATGAACCAGGGGTTGAGCCCAGCCTTCAAGTTCGGAAAGCGTGATAACATCTCCGTTTACTATGGCAGCTATCCTGTCGACTATGATACCGTATGCCAGGTGGGCCTCAAATATCAGGACAGCCAACACAACGAAAAAGGTACGGAAAAATATACTAGGTATAATCATATTTGCGTCTCCGGTTGTTCTGAACCTCTTTGTTCCACTTACCCAAATTTCCACTTTCCAATTTCAAGTTTCAAGCCGTCAACGGCTACGGAATAAAATATCAAAATTACCCCTTTGTAGCCATTTTTAGTAGTACTTGCAAGGTCTGTCTAATGCTT
>CBETWD010000085.1:0-9309 GCA_965539945.1 uncultured bacterium | reverse complement strand
TTTAAGTGGTTACTGCCAGGTCAGCTTTAAGGACCGGTTTTTTCTTCCATGGTGGTGTTGTCAGTTTCCAGGCAGGGTTATGTATCAACATATCGAGATCCTTGGCAAAGTTTACCGCCCCCCTGAATCCTGCAAAGGGCCCGCTGTAATCATAGTTATGCAGTTGCTTGGAAGGCACACCGAATTTCTCTATGACATACTTGTCCTTGATCCCTGAACAGACCATGTCCGGTTTCAGCTTTTTGATCAGCAGCCCAAGTTCCTTATGGCTGACATCGTCAATAGCCATTGTGCCGCTGCCCATATCAGGAAACATGCCGTGGTAGGTATCGATTACCTCTTCTTCTTTCAGGCGTTTTAATGTCTCCTCGTCCTTACGGGGATTGTATCTTTCTGGATCGCGTTCTACTGTCAGATCCTCGATGTTGCGGTTATCGGCAATCACTTTGATATCGGGCAAGACTTCCCGGCCCTCGTAGTCGTCACGATGAGCAAATTCATAGCCGGCCACTATGGGGACCATTCCCAATTCCCTGAAGAGTCCCTGATAGTGATGCGCACGTGATCCGCCCACAAACAGTATGACGGTCTTCCCCTTTAATCGCGGAATATACCGGGCGATCCCCTCTTCAGCCTTTGCCACCTCTTCTTCAATCACCTGTTCCACACGTTCGGTAAGCTTGGGATCATCGTAGAACCGGGCAAGCTTTCTGAGGCTCTTTGCCATAGCTTTAATCCCGATAAAATTTACCTTTACCCATGGGATGCCGAATTTTGTCTCCATCATATCAGCTATGTAGTTGACTGAGCGGTGACACATGAGCAGATTCACATCCGCCATGTGGGACTGCCGCATCTCGGAATACGAGCCGTTACCGGTAAAGACAGACAGGACGTTGATGCCGCACCTGTTCAAAACCCGTTCGATCTCCCATGTGTCTCCTCCGGTATTATATTCGCCAAGGATATTTATGGTGTGCTCTTTCTGCTCTATATCGTCCTGACCGACCACGAATTTAAAGAGGTTATTATTGGCGATATGGTGGCCTGCAGACTGACTTACACCTTTATAGCCCTCGCAACTAAAAGGTATTACCTGGATCCCGATCTTTTCCGACATCTCTTTTGACACTGCATTGATATCGTCTCCGATCAGACCCACGGGACAGGTGGCAAGGACGCTGATAGCCTTGGGTTTGAAAATATCATATGCCTCCTGGATGGCGGCCTTTAGCTTTTTTTCGCCGCCGAAGATGATATCTTTTTCCTCCATATCCGTAGAGAAACAATATTGCATATAATTTTGCCCATCCGCGCGTGGCCGGAACAGATTCCGCCTGGTTAACCAGGCATAAAAACTGCAGCCTATAGGGCCATGGACGATGTGTACTACGTCTCCTATAGGGCCGATAACCACACCCTTGCACCCTGCATAACAGCATCCCCTTTGGGAGATAATGCCCGGTATGGTCCTTTCATTGGCCTCAATACGCTGCTTTTCAGCAGGATCCCTGATCACTATATGCTTACGTCTTTTTTTGGCTGCCTTGGCAGGATATACATCCACCACGCCTTCCACAAACTCATCCAGAGCAATGGCAGGGGCATTCATTATTCTTTTATCCGACATTCCGTGCCTCCTTAATGTCCTGTCATCTCATCTATAGCCTTTTCACCGGTCTCCTTGGTCCTGACCCGAATCACATCGGTAATAGACTGAACAAAGATCTTTCCGTCTCCGGGATTTTGGGTCTGATTCACCTTCACAATCGTGTCGACTACATCAGAGATTCTGTCATCCGGGACCACTAAGTGGACCATTCTCTTAGGAATCAGACGGGGGCCCTGTGATATCGTTGCAAGCACATCCGTATCCACGGAAGCATCATCCTCCTGGATGGCCAGCAGGACCTGAGCGTCTACCGGCCGCTTTCCACGGCCCACGGCCCTTTTGGCTGTAAATGCAGGATAGCCGGCCTCTACCAATGCCTCTTTTGTCTCATTGATTTTGTTCATCCTGATAATGGCTGTGACTTCTTTCATTTTGGGTTCCCTCTATTGTCCTCAGAGCGCCTTTTTACCCGTACTGATGGTATAGGCATCATCAACAGTATTGATAAAAATTTTGCCGTCTCCGTAGGCGCCTTTTTCGCCCGTACGCGCACTGTCGAGAATTGCACGAACCACAAAATCCTTTTCATGTTCCGGGACAACTATCATGAGCATTTCCTTTGGGATCTCATCGTAAACCACATCACCCAGCCTGAGCCCTCTTTGCTTGCCTCGTCCGGCGACTTCAATCTTGGTTAGGGCCGGATAGCCGGCCTCAAGCAATGAGTGCATTATTTCACCACTCTTTTCTGGTCTAACAATCGCCCTTATCATAATCATCTGTTTATTCTCCTTTTTCTTAACGGCGGTTATGCGATCAGCTCGTCAGCCTTTTCAACTCTCATTCGAGCATGCCGAATTCTATGAGTATCTTTTCCAGGTCGTCAGTCGGCATGGGTTTCGGTATAATGAAGTTGTCATTTTCAGCAATGCACTTTGCAAGATTTCGATAGTGCGTGGCCTGTTCGCAGTTGGGTTCATATTCGATCACTGTCTTGCGGTTGATCTCCGCCTTTTGCACCATCCTGTCCCTGGGGACAAAATAGATCATTTGGGTCCCCAACCGCTTGGCAAACTCCACGATCATTTCTTCTTCATTGTCTACCTTGCGGCTGTTGCAGATGATTCCCCCCAGGCGAATTCCGCCGCTCTCGGCAAATTTCAATATGCCTTTACAGATATTGTTGGCTGCATACATAGCCATCATCTCGCCGGAACAGACGATGTAGATCTCCTTGGCCTTTCCTTCGCGCATGGGCATGGCAAAACCACCGCACACAACATCGCCCAGTACGTCGTAAAAGACATAGTCAATCCCCTCGCCCTCCTCGTATGCCCCCAATGACTCCAGGAGGTTGATCGAGGTAATAATCCCGCGACCCGCGCACCCAACTCCCGGCTCAGGGCCTCCTGATTCAACACACAGAGTGCCTCCGTAGCCTTCCTTACGGACATCATCCAGCTCGACGTCTTCTCCCTCTTCTCTCAGGGTATCCAGAACGCTCTGCTGGTGAAGACCTCCAAGCAACAACCTGGTAGAATCCGCCTTGGGATCACAACCAACCACCATCACCTTCATCTTCATTTCTAACAGACCAGCCACAAGATTTTGGGTAGTAGTCGATTTGCCGATTCCACCTTTTCCATAAATAGCAATCTTTCTCATTTCATGTCTCCTATACAAACAAGGTTTGTTCGAATTCTCGTTTCGTACGACATGCATTACTCAAGACTCGTGCCACAGGGTTGGAGTATGCCGATGAGAGGCACTAACTATTGGATAATGTTGATAGAATTAATAGCTGGTGCGTTTGTTTCTGCAGAAATAATGCAGGATCGCATCCTACAGGAAGGTAAAAAATAAAGACCTCTTTCTACAGGAATGTAGGAATAAACAGGGATAGGAATGAGGCAGGGTTATGTATATCTATATCAGTCGTCTTGAAGAGAAAGATGATTCGTAACCGTTCACTGGTTCAGAGGTTCAGGGTTCAGAGGTTTACCAAAAATCTGAACCGTTGAATGGAATCGCCGGTTATTCTCGATCAAGCTGGGCGACTCGGACCGCGTGATCTTACGGACAGCCTCGCTAATGGCATCCGGCGGGATGTTCGGGTTGATGTTTTCAAGCGCTGTCTGAAGCCTTCCAAGCAAGACGACCTGGTCGTAATCCTCGCATTCCGGAGCCGCACCGTCCGGGCTGATGGCCGGCCCGAAAGTGGTCCGCCAACCGAGGGTGGTTTGTTCTAGAGCGTTTTCGGTTATACCCGCCATGGTTCGTCCTTCGTAGGGGCGCACCTGTGTGTGCGCCCTTTGTCACGTTGCCCGTTCGGATTTTCACGATCTAATTCCCATTGCAATGGATTGTTGACGATGTATTCCCTGATACGGTTCAATTCGTTTTCATTGCGGACAATATGTTCGTAATAATTGCGTTGCCATAATTTGCCTGGAAACGTGGACCAGCCGTTTTGTTTGACACCACGGATATATTCATTGGTCGTCATCGTTTTAAACCATTGGATCACGGTATGTAGGGGCGAACCTATGTGTTCGCCCCCTGATGTGTGTTCGCCCGTATCAGGGCAGACACATAGGTCTGCCCCTACGCCGGTTTGGATGACGAAATGAATATGGTTTGGCATGATTGTGCATTGATCGCATACAATGTCTGCGAATTTGTTTTCCAATTCCCTGTACCATTTTTCCACCATCCGTCCAGGATCATTCAATATCATTTCCTTGTCCACAATTTCACCGAATAAACATTCCCTGTTTTGTGTGCAAATGGTCACGAAATACGCCCCTGCCTGCGAATAATCATACCCCTTCAGACGGATGGAACGGCGGTGGTGAATATCGGGATTGTAGTATTTGGTTTTGTAGGTCTTGCCGTCAGCGGCAGTTGTTTCCAAAATGGAAATAACTGAATCCGCCACCAATTCCACGGATTCAAAGATGTTTTTCAGGTGTTTGCTGACCGCTGGAACCTTGACATTAAATAACCCGGCCAGAGCCTTCTGCGTCAGCCAGAAATTCTCATCCTGAAACAATACCTCGACTTTCTTGTCACCATCCGGTGTGCTGTAGAATACGATTTCGTTGTTCATACCGTGCCCTCCACATGTTTCTCCGCATTCGGGAAGCGCAGATCGCCGGAAATGAGTTTGGGAGGGAGGAGGGAGATGATAACTATACTATCATCATCGAATACAACCTCCACCACTGGCCCTGCCAATATGGTATCAAGTTCCTCGGCAGTCCAGGAGAGACCGCGACAGGTAACCAGCGCTGTGCCAAGTTCGTGTTCGCGAGTTATTGTATCAAAAACCGCACAGTGTGTTATCCGCTTTAAGTTGGCAATTGAGGATTTAAGCAGATAGTAGAGGAAGTCATTAGTCGCATATTCAGCTTTGGCGTTTATACCGTAACACGACTGGTTGAATGCCATTGGTTTTGACAACTGGGTCAAAGCTCCAACGGTGCCACGAGCCGATATTATCAATTGCCCTTCAAGCAATAACTTCGTACTACTCTTAGCAAGACCAAGCTCAGTAATTGATTCCTCAGCTGAGTCCACATGGCGGTAGTCATGATTGAAATCCTTGACTGACAGCCAAGGAATGGTTCCTCCCCAATACTCTGGAATGCTCCGCTTGGGTGTGCCGCCGCCAATTAGATCAACGGCATCAGAGAGTCTAACCTCCAGCCAATCACTCCCCATCGCTCACCTCCCGCATCTTATCTTCCAAAAACCGCTGGATCTCTTCCTTATTAGGCAGTTCGAGCTGGTACTTTGAGACGAACAGGTTGTTGTCCATGCCGGCGATGGCGTATTCCACCAGAGCGTGGTCTTTTTGGGTGCAAAGCAGGAGGCCGACTGGCGGGTTGTCGCCGTCGGCCATCATGTTCTTGCGATACCAGCTCACGTATGTGTTGAGCTGGCCGAGGTTTTCGTGGGTGAACGATTCGACCTTCAGCTCCACCAGAACGTGGCATTTGAGGATGCGATGATAGAAGACCAGATCCACAAAGCCGTGGGTGTCGCCGATCAGGATGCGCTTCTGCCGCGCCTCGAAACAGAAGCCGTGGCCCAGCTCCAGCAGAAAGTCATGCAGCTTGTCCAGGAGCGCGTCTTCCAGATCGGACTCGCGCATGACCTCGCGGGGCTTAATCCCGAGAAACTCGAATATGTACGGATCGCGAATGGCCAGCTTTGGTTCGGCCTGATCGGCCCCGGCCCGGACCAGTTCGGCCAATTTCTCCTTGTTCATGGACAGACCCGAACGCTCGTAGTAGAGGCTGCCTATCTGCCGTTTGAACTCACGGACCGACCAGTTGCCCCAGATGCATTCTACCTCGTAGAATGTGCGTTTGAGAGGGCCGTCGATGGCGATCAGTTCGGCGAAGTGACTAAACGACAAAGACTTAACGAGTCGTTCGGAGGGAGCTGCAATTCGGGAGTCACTGACCCCCGAATTGTCGGCGTGGCCACTGCGGTAGATTCGGAAACCAGTGATTTCCGAATGGTTGCGGGGATCGTCTCGGCGAAATTGGCAGACAGTATCTGCCAAATTGGATCAGGGATGAGGCCGTGCTGGGATTTGGTAGACACTGTCTGCCAAATCTCCGGGTAGGTTAGGTAGAATTGCCTGTATAGCCGCAGTGAACGGGAGGCACAACCTTCGACACCTGCTTCTTTAAGTCGTTGGGAGAGCGACGATAAAAGATTTTCTCCATACGTTGCCCGGTCCGCACCGTTTTGCTCATATTCCCGGATATAGCACCCGATCACCCAATTCCTCAGCGTCAGGCTGATATTGACGGCCCGCCCTGCCTGAGCGGCCATGTATTCATGCGCCTGCCGAATGGCGCCGACCAGTGCGCTGAAGTCGAAATTCGTGAACTTATCCGCCATAACCCAGAACCTCCAAGTTCTTCTTGATGGTGGCTTTGAGCTGGTCGGCTTCGGCGAACTGCTCATACAGTGTGGCCGAGAGTCCAGCCATCTTCTCTTCAAAAGGAATTCCGTCGTCCTCGATCACAGCCGCGCCTACGTACCTGCCTGGGGTCAACACATAGCCGTGTTCCTTGATCTCGTTAGTGCCGGCACTCTTACAGAAGCCCGGCACACCTTATAAGGGCAAGGGCGAACACTTAGGTTCGCCCCTACATCTGTCCCTACATTCGCCCCTACATCTCCACCTGCCTGTGCGTCACCGTATGCTGACAGGCGCCAGGCATGATAGGTGGAGGCGATCTTGTCGATCTCTTCTTCGGAGAAATCCCTGTGGGTTCGGTCGATGAGCGCGCCCATCTTGCGGGCATCGATGAAAAGTGTGTGGCCGCTGCGGTTGCGGAATTTGCCGTTCTTCTTGTTCTGGGCCACAAACCAGAGGCATACCGGGATCTGCGTAGTATAAAAGAGCTGACCGGGCAGCGCGATCATGCAGTCCACCAGGTCCGCCTCGATAATGCTTCTGCGGATTTCGCCTTCGCTTGTGGTGTTAGTGGACATGGACCCGTTGGCCATGACGAAACCGGAGATACCCGTGGGCGACAGGTGATGGATGAAATGCTGAATCCAGGCGCAGTTGGCGTTGTTCGCCGGCGGGTTGCCGTGTTTCCAGCGGGCGTCATCCCGCAACCGCTCGCCGCCCCAGTCGCTCATATTGAAGGGCGGATTGGCGAGGATGAAATCGGCCCGAAGGTCTTTGTGCAGGTCGTTGTGGAAACTGTCCGCATGTCGGCCGCCCAGGTTGGCGTCAATGCCACGGATAGCTAAATTCATTTTAGCAAGACGCCAGGTGGTGTAGTTGGATTCCTGCCCGTAGATGGCGATGTCGCCAATACTCCCGCCGTGTTCTTTCACGAACTTTTCGCTCTGCACAAACATCCCGCCTGAGCCGCAGCAGGGGTCGTAGACTCTGCCCTTATAGGGCTCAATCATTCTGACCAGCAGTTTGACCACGCACCGGGGCGTGTAGAACTCGCCGCCGCCCTTGCCCTCGGCAGCGGCAAACTTACCCAGGAAATATTCATAAACTCGGCCCAGAATGTCCTTTGACCGGGATAGATCATCGCCCAGCCCGATCTTGCTGATGATGTCAATGAGCTCACCCAACCGGTACTTGTCGAGTGAAGGACGCGAATAATCCTTGCGCAACACTCCTTTGAGACTCGGGTTTTCCTTCTCAATGGCCACCATGGCGTCATCAACGAGTTTGCCGATGGACGGCTGCTTGGCGCTGGCCTGCAGCTTGGCCCAACGGGCTTCCTTCGGTACCCAGAAGATGTTGGTCGCTGAATACTCGTCACGGTCTTCCGGGTCGGTGTATTTAGTATCCTTGGTCGCCTCAAGCTGCTTGTATTTGGCCTGGAAGGCGTCGGAGATGTATTTCAGAAAAATCAAACCGAGAACCACATGCTTATACTCGGAGGCGTCCATGTGCCCCCGGAGCTTGTCGGCCGCAGCCCACAATTGATTCTCAAAGCCGAGATTGGCACCATTACCCTTCTTTCTGTCATTTGTATCCTCTTCTGTATTCATCCGTCCAACGTGCTGATCAGCATTTTCATGATGGCAGCGCCGCCATGAAATATTCTGGATCAATTTGTTGGGCTTTTTAGAATTGCCCCGTTTTTAGCAACACGAGTGTGCATGCCTCCTCTGTGCGAATTCCATGCTGTTCTAATGTTATCCGCAGTGACGTGTTCTCTGCGCCCGGATTGAACATGACTCTGTCGGGATTGAGCTGGAGAATGTCGTTCTGAAGTGAAGACGACACGGTTTCTGAAACGTACACGGTGAGCGTATCAATGTTGTCCGTGATGTCAGTCAGTTTGCGGGTAACCGCCAAACCTTCAATGGTTTCAACCGCGGGGTGGACAGGAATAACGTGGTGTCCGTGTTCGACTAGGAGTCGTACGGCTTGGTTGGAGTACCGATCCGCCTTCGGGCTTGCCCCAAGGACAACAACATTCTGTTTGTCATTGGCCATGCTGATCCTTTTTTGAGCTTATGGCGAGGGAAGCAGTTCAAAGCCCTCACGCTCGAAATCAGCATCAAGTGAGATGGCCCGTTGCAGTCCAAGACGTCGCATGAGTATAAAGGATGCCATGGTTAGCATCCTTTCCTGCCTATTTTCAGGGATTCTCAGACCTATCTCTTTTGATACATTCCTTATAGTCAGAGTACAGTTTCTTGATGAGTTCCTGCAAGGTTGGTGTACCAATAATGTTCTCACTGTGAATCCTCTCCTTCTCTACCCTCTCTTCTTCTACCTGTTTTCTATACCCTTCATAGTCAAACGGACCCCATTTTTCTTCCAGTTTCGCTTTTACATTTTCCCAAGGAACCCCCTTCTTGTTACCGGCTTCGAACTCTTTGAGTCTTTCATCAAGTTCAGATCCTATAGGATCTTCTTTTCTTTCGTATCCAGGCTCGGGGATGTTGTCATAGTCAAGGATTGGCTGACCGAATGCCTCTGCCATCATTACCCATGAATGCCGTAGCTCTTCTATATTCTCTCCAAAGGGCTCTACTGGATCTTGGGTAATGGCTCCAACATGTCCGTTCTTGTCGTAGTATGCCTCATGTATGGCATAGGTGTAATTCACTCTTTCCTTCTGATCTGTTGGATCAATGTATACATTCCTTTTCCGTATAACTCGGTAGTTCCACATGCTTCACCTTAT
>CBETWD010000084.1:0-9433 GCA_965539945.1 uncultured bacterium | reverse complement strand
AAGTTTTTCTTTATTGGTAAATTTTGATAATCAATTCCTAATTTGTTATAAACGTTTATATGAACTGCTTCCGGTACCCCTGCTTTTCTTACATTGATGACTGTACCTTGCTGTAAATATCGTTTAATGATTGAATCTAATTCATTCACGGGTATTGGCTTTAAGTTGGTAGCCCAAATAAGCGACCTGGAAAAAGCAGAGACGGAGTTGAAACGGTCTCTGGGTCAGTTTCCTTCCGCCAAGGCACGATTTTACCTTGACCGTGTCCGGAAGGCCCTGCTTGAAGAGGAACCCGAAAGAATCTCTCCGCCGAAACTTCTGCCACTTTAAATTTGTTGAGGAAAAATGTTGAAGATCGTTTTCAAAATTACGGTATTTTTCGGTCTTCTCTCACTGGTCTTTTTTGCCTTCGCACCTTCGGCCATATCCCGAGAGGTTGAGCCGTGGACGAACCTGGGCCTGTACGGGGGCCAGATATATGATATCGCCATTGATCCTGCCGATCCTGACAAAATCTTTGCCGGCACCTACATGGGAGGCGGGCTTTATGTGACAACAGATGGCGGAAATAGCTGGCAGACTGCAGAAGACACGTTCAAGGAACGTTCGGTTTGGGCGGTAAAGATAGCACCGAGTGATAATGATGTAGTCTGGGCAACGTACACGTATTCTGTAAAAAAGAGTGTGGATGGAGGAAATACGTGGCTATATATATCATACGCAGATATGCAATGTACCTGTCAGAATTGCGGGGGATGGGAGGACGGCCGGCGGTCTTGCATCTCTCTTGCTGTTGATCCTTCTGACGCCGGGACGGTCTATGTGGGCACAACCGGACCTAAGGACGGCTATCTCGGCTCCCCCGGAGCTATCTACAAGACAGAGGACGGGGGAAGGATTTGGACAAAGACAAATCAGGGAAATGACTTTGATTACACGGTTATAAATATTGATATTGACCCGCAAAACAGTAATATCATCTGGGCTGTTACAAGCTCTGAGGCTGTTGGGGGCTATGCCGGTACTCTATACCGGAGTGAAGATAGGGGGGAGACCTGGAATAATATCTTGACTCTGGATTCGGAATTCACGACAGTTGCGGTAAAGCCAAATGATTCAAACACGGTTTTTACGGGATCTGGTTATGGAATAATTAAACACTGTTTTGATGGTAATGAGTGGCAACCCATCTGTCCGGTCATTCCTGAAAATATTGGTTCTTGTTTTGTTTGGGACATAGCCTTTGATCCACAAAACCCGGAGGCACTTTATGCTGCATGGAATTGGGGTAAGATTTCAAGAAGTGTAAATGGCGGAATCGACTGGGAGACTTACACTGTGGACCACGGGCTTATCTGCCTTGCAGTTCATCCGACGAACAGTAGGGTGATATTTGGGGGTGAACTGTATACTGGTGTTTTTAAGAGCAAGAATCATGGTCAGGCCTGGAGCCCTGTTAATAATGGTATCAATGCGGTAATTGTTTATGATGTTGCGATTGATCCCAACGACTCCGCCCACATCCTGGCCGGCACGCTGTCGGGCGTTTATGAAAAAAAACCTGGTAAAACTTCATGGTATAGGCTGCTGCAGTATGGAACCACTTCTCTTGAGTTCCATCCAACAAAGAGTCTCACTTTTTACGCCGGCATATTTGGCTATTTGGCAAAGACAACAGACGGTGGTCTTAGCTGGACTTACAGCAATGATCTGGATCAGTGCCGGGTCAATGACATTGCGATTGATCCTCATGATACCGACACCGTGTACATAGCCGCATCCCGAGGGAGTGATTATATCGGAAGGATTTACAAGAGTGAAGATGGCGGGGCTTCATTCCGCGAGGTCTTGATTGCAGAAAACCAGTCTGGTGCAAGTTATGACTTCAATGTGATAACATTCGATCTTTCTAACCCGCACCACCTCTTTGCAGGAGGCGGAGATTTCTATGCGCCGGAGGTTCCCGGAGATCTTTGGGAAAGCAGAGATGGGGGCGAGAACTGGAGTCGTACAGGACTTAAAGATAAGATTGTAAATGCCCTGATTATCGACCCTCAGAATCCCAGTACCATGTACGCTGGATGCGGCCATGGAAGCTCTGCAGAAGCGCCTCTCTATAAGAGCACAGACGGAGGCAAGAATTGGCGTGCATCCTTCGTGGGTATCCCCAAAACAATGCCACAGGTAATAGGTCTTTGGGGAAGTTGCGCAACAAATGTATTTGCCGTAGGTGATAACGGCACCATTTTGCACTACGATGGCAAATGGACTGCTATGAACAGTGGTACACAGAAATGGCTTAATGCTGTTTGGGGGAGTTCTGCAACAAATGTATTTGCCGTGGGCGATAACGGCACTGTTCTTTGTTACGATGGCAAAAATTGGATTGATATGGATAGCGGGACAAAAGAACATCTCTGGGGGGTCTGGGGGAGTTCTGCAACAAATGTATTTGCCGTGGGTAGTAATGGCACCATTTTGCACTACGATGGCAAATGGACTGCCATGAACAGTGGTACACAAAAATGGCTTAATACTGTTTGGGGGAGTTCTGCAACAAATGTATTTGCCGTGGGCGATAACGGCACCATTTTACACTATGACGGCAGCGCCTGGCACGAAATGATCAGCGGAACAAAAGAACATCTCCGTGGGGTTTGGGGGAGTTCCCCAAAGGATATCTTTGTTGCAGGCTATAATGGTGTTATCTTACACTTTGATGGAATCACCTGGGCCAGAATGAACAGCAATACAGCGAGAGCCCTCATAGCTGTTTGGGGAAGCTCGCAGACAGATGTATTTGCCGTGGGTGAGGGGGGTGTTATTCTCCACTTCAACGGCAGCATCTGGACTAATACCGGCCCTCGAACGGGAAATGTTAGCTATAACTGCGTCTGGGGAACTTCAGGAAGAAATCTGTTTATTGGCGGGAGTGATGGCAGCATCATTCACTACAATGGCAAGGTTTTTTCTTACATGAGGTCAGGTAGCCGCATGAGTGCAGTGACTGACCTTGAATTTCATCATCAAGATACTCAACATATTCAAGATATTAATGTTATATATGCCAGCACCTATGGAGCCGGCATATATATCTCGCCCGACCAGGCCGACAATTGGCTGAACCTCGGGACACCTGATTATTATGTATATGCCATCTCAACCTCATCTCTTTATACCGCAACCAAGGGAGGTTTGTTGCAGTGTACCGGCACTGGTCTCATCGCCGGCCAGGTGAGGGACGCCCTTTCTCAATCTTGTATCAATAACGCAACAGTCTTCAACGACTTAGAAGCAAAGACCATAAGCCTGAATGGAGAGTATATGATGGTTTCTCCTTCCGGGACTTGTGTTGTTACCGCAATTGCCGACGGTTATGCCAGCAAGACGGCAGGGGATATCACTGTTTATGGAGGAGACGTAACCTGGGTGGATATTGTTATGGGAAGCCAGGTTTCAGAGCCATCAACTCCGGGACAGGGGAGCGGCCCTTCCGGACGGGATTATCAGTGCTTTATTGCCACAGCGGCCTATGGGTCTCCTATGGCCGAACAGGTTCAGATGCTTCGTTCGTTTAGAGATGAATACCTTCTTCCTTGTCCCCTCGGCCAAAAACTGGTTTCCTTGTATTACGCCGCAGGAAAACCGGCGGCAAAGTTTATTGAGTCCCATCCATCTCTAAAACGGCCGGTAAGGATCATTCTATATCCTGTGGTCGGTCTTGCATGGCTGCTTCTTTCAGCAAATGCTTTTTTATTACCAGGGGGAGTGATTATAATATGCATGATAACAGGCTGCTTGGGGGCTGTACAACTATTTTCAAGAGAAGCTTGTGCCAAATGAACAAGAGGATGCTCTGGTTAACTTTAACTGCTTTTGCTCTGTTTTTTTGTTCAGACAATGGACTTTTCGCCGCCACACTCTTTCAACAGGTGGGAGTTGTTTCTTCACCCAACCCTGTCGGCTCCGGAGCAAGGGCAGTGGGGATGGGCGGGGCGTTCATAGCCATCGCTGACGACGCCACAGCGGCTTCCTGGAATCCTGCCGGTCTCATGCAATTGGAAAGACCTGAGATATCCATGGCCGGCGGCTGCTTCAATCAAAGATGGGATTTTTCTTCAGATATTCATCCGGAGATTGATAACACAAGCGAGAGCGATGATTTCAACATAAATTATTTCAGCACGACCTATCCCTTCCATTTTTACAAGGACATGGTAGTTTCTGTCAACTATCAAAGGCTTTATGAATTCAAACAGAATTTTTCTTACCAGTATAACTATTCTTCGCTGGGCGTTGATCTTCTGCAAGACATAGATTTCAGCAGGGATGGTTATGTGGGCGCTTTAGGTTTGGCGTGTGCCATCAGGATTACACCGAAACTCTCTCTTGGAATGACCCTGAATATCTGGACAGACGAGCTATTATGGCAAAACGGCTGGAAAGAAACCTATTCTGAGCATAGCGCAGGGACGCAAGGGGGTGCTCCGGTCACCATCTACACGCAAATTACCGACGAGTATTCGAAATTCCGTGGAGTGAATGCAAATTTAGGGCTGTTGTGGGATATGAACAAATGGCTGAGATTCGGGGCAGTGCTTAAAACGCCTTTTGATGCCTCTATTCGCCACAAGTTCAGCTTCAGGCAAAAAAGCATATTTGAGTCGCCCGCAAACCGTATAGTATCAGGCATACACGACGTTTCAGAAAAGGTTGAGCTCCGAATGCCTTTGTCCTATGGGCTTGGCGTGGTCTGGCGTGTTTCGGACGCCCTTTGTTTTGATCTTGATGTTTACAGAACCGAGTGGAGTGAATATATCCTGACTGATTCGCAAGACAACAAATTCAGTCCTATTGACGGACAACCTGAAAAGGATTCCAATGTCGAAGACACCATCCAAGTTCGTATCGGCGGGGAATATCTCTTTATCGGGCAGGATACACAAGTAGTTGTGCCCGTTAGGGGCGGCATTTTTTACGATCCCGAACCGTCCCATGAGGCATTAAAGGATTTCTATGGTATTGCCATTGGATCAGGCATCGCATACAAGAGGTTCATCTTTGACATAGCCTACCAGGTAAGATGGGGACGTAGTGTGGATACAGGCAATGTGATTTACTTATCTTCTGCCGACATAATGCAGCATCTTCTGCTTGCTTCAATCATTGTCCATTTTTGACAAATAAGCTGTGGCCTTTCGAGGTATAGGCCCGATCGTTCTATTTGGAGATTTTCCTAATGAAAAAAAGAACCCGGCCTTTTTGGTTGCTGCTGATATTTCTGGTGATATTATTCCCTTGGGGTTGTACAAACCGCTCATTGCCACCCGCTTACGTAAAAGATGGCAAGGAATACGGCAAGGTCAGGGGGGCGTTCTTCGGCCACCAATGGTGGCACTATTACGAGCGTGGTCTTTCTTATGCAGAAGGAAGCTTCTACAGGGAGGCCTTCGCGGATCTCGAGGAAGCTGTCAGCCGACGTGAAAAAGACCAGAGAATGGCCCGCACCTATGGGATGCACTTTATTGATTACTTCCCCCATCGGGAGTTGGGAATTGTCTATTATCAAATAAGGGACATGGAAAAGGCAAAGAAAGAATTGGAGCTATCTTTGAGCCAGTTTCCTTCCGCCAAGGCCAGATTCTATCTTGACCGTGTTCGGAAGGCCTTGCTTGAAGAGGAAACCGGAAAATTTTCTCCCCCGAAACTTATTATCAACATAAAAAACGATCCGTTTTGGACCCGACAAGACCCTGTGGTCATTTCAGGGGTGGCGGAAGACAAAGCATATGTAACCGGTATTACGATCAGGGGCATACCTCTTTTTTTGGATAGTTCGGAAAAAAGCGTTCCTTTTGAGAAAGTCTTGAATCTTTCCCAGGGTACGCACATAGTTGAGGTGTCGGCGAAAAATCTTATGGAAAAGACCACAACAGAACGGATTATAATACATGTGGATCGGGAAGGACCGATCATTACTTTGCATGAGTTCTATTTTGATTGGTCTGCGGCCGGAAGAGAGGTAAGGATTTCCGGTCTGATTTATGATGAAGCAGGCGTATCTGAGTTGAAGATCAATGGTCAGCCGATCCTTACACAAAAGGGGAAAAAGGTGCCATTTACCGCGAGACTCCCTATAGATCACGCAGACAGCCTGGAATTGTCAGCCTCGGATCAATTGGGCAATCAGACATCCGCCCGACTCCCTTTTTCTAATTGGCAATCGCGATTACCCGTGTTGTTGGCCTGTAGTGGGTTGGATATCCGAGGTTATCGCATGGCCGGCCTCTTTGATTTCAAGGATACAAGTCCTCCGTCTATCAGGCTCAGGGGCTGGACCGACAGGCAGACGGTTTTCCTGAACAGGGCGTATATTGAAGGCTACATAAGCAGCGAAAGCGCGATCCAAAGACTGACTATCAATCAGATCCCCATATTGTGTGGTCAGGGACGTCACATCTTTTTCAGTCACATGGCAGAGCTTGCTGAGGGAGAGAATGTCTTAACCGTTGAAGCCGGCGATGAGGCCGGTCGTACGGCATCCAGAAAGATTATCGTCATAAGACGGATTCCCAGGGCCTTTGACTTAGAGGAACGTATGAGCCTGACTGTATTTCCCTTTGAGCATAAAGGGATAACCTCATCTGCCTGCCTTGGCTTTCACGACAATCTGATTGATGCCATAGTTGATCTGAATCGCTTTCGTGTAGTTGAAAGAGACAAGCTGGATATAGTTCTGCGCGAACAAAAGCTGAGCCGCACAGACCTGTTTGAGAAATCCACACTCTTAAAGCTGGGCAGATTGGTGGCTGCCCAGTCCGTTATCACAGGCTGTATCATTGAAACACGCAAAGGTGTCGAGATTGTTGCCCGGCTGATTGATATTGAGACATCCGAAATACTGGCAACCGAAGACGTGTACAATGAGGTCAAAGATCTTCCGGCCTTGAGATTCCTTGCCGAGGGAATGGCTGCAAAGTTTCACCGGGACTTTCCCTTAATAAACGGCCTTATTATTGAGCGGAAGGGCAAAGACATATTCACCGACCTCGGCAGGGATATGATCAAACTCCAAAGAAGGTTGATCGTCTATCGGGAGGATCCTGTGAAACACCCGGAGACCGGAATAATTCTGGGCGTAGACAATAAGGTCATAGGACGCGCTCGTATCACGCAATTAATGCAGGAGATGTCCAGGGCTGAGCTGCTCGATCCCGAGATAGAAGTCTTCGTGCGTCTGGACAGGGTCATCACTGAATGAACCATCATAGTTCACAAGATGATCGAAAAGTTCTGTCTGAGTCTCTGTCAGGCAGCAGCAAGGCATCCGAAATCCTGGTTCGACGATTTTCGGATCTGGTTTATCAATCTGTTCAATATACCTTGATGACTAAACACATTTCCTTTAACAAACAGGATATTGAGGATCTGCACAATACAATATTTCTAAGTCTTTTTGAAAACAGATGCAAAAAGCTCAGGCAATACCAGGGAAAGAATGGCTGCAGCCTTGCCTCATGGATCAGGATGATTGCGGTGCGAACCGTACTTGATCATCTCAGAAAAAAGGGCGTTGACGCCATAGCCTGGCAGCAAAGGCGTATAACCCTTGAAGCTTTGCCCGAGTTAACATGCGATGAGCTTGAGCCTGTGAGTCAAATCGAAAAAGCCCGGCAAGCCCGTTTGCTTCAAGAGGGGATACAAAGACTCGGGCCGCGCGATCAGATGTTCATAAAACTCCATTTTGATCATGAACTCTCAATTGCAGAAGTTGCTGAAACCATGCAGCTTTCAATCACTAATGTTTATACACTCAAACATCGGGTGATCAAGAGACTGAAATCGCACGTTGCTTTGATTGCAAAAATACGGCTGGCAGACTATCTTGAGGGTCGTTTGTCTGAGAAAGAAAGATCTCATGTGGAAGAGCACCTTGCGGGGTGCGAGATCTGCTTGGAAGGGCTTGCCGTCACCAGTCGCCTCATGCAAGACAGGGATCGATTTGAGCTGGATCATGTGTCAAACGAGGTCACCGAAGCTGCTGTGCGTTTGGTGACAAGCCAGACATTTATGACGCAAGATTCCTTGATGAAAAAACTCAAGAAATCTGTCAGTAATATCGGATCCGCCATGTCAGATGTTTTATGCCCAAAACAGGGACAGAGATGGCGGCCTGCGCCGGTTCGCGGTTCCAGAACGGTTGTGTCCGACGATTTCGTCTGCCTTAAGGTTTCCTTTGGGGAGATTGAGACCGAAATTGAAATCGAAAAAACAGGAAGCAGCAGCGCCCACATCCGTGTCAAACCGCAGAAGGCCGGAAAATACCGGAGGGTTCTAAGAATTACATTAAAACAAGGCAAAAGGGAGGTTGCTTCATATCTCCTGGATGGACTCTATGTGTTGTTTGAAGATGTCCCCTTCGGCCATTACAGCATCTCTTTGGCCCAAAAGGGCGTGCCGCTTGGGACTTACATCTTTGAGGTCAAAGGATCTCACATGGAAACCGATCGTGGAAGAAGATAATACAAAAAAAGGAAAGAGAAATCGAAAAATCTGGTAGTCCTTACAAAGCAGTGCAGGCTTGGAATACCGCCATAAGCGCTACTTTATTTTTGCGTCGGATGGACTATGGAAGGTTTACCGAAAAGAATGAACGTCCAACATCGGACGTTCATCTTTTAAGCTCGCCCGATAGGGCGCTAATTTAACTATCAAGTTTTTTCAGTTGACTGAATTTATTGGAAATTCTTAAACCGAGATTTTAGCCCCCCTATCAATAAATTCAATAAGTTACATTTTGAAGGTGTAAAAATAGAATATTTGCATCAAGTTTTTAACTCTTTGAAAATATTGTATTTATAGAGTCAAGTTTTAAAAACTTGATAGTCGAGTATAAGGAATTACAGATAGGGCAGCTGGCAGTAAAGGCTGCTGGAGGCCATTGGGTTCGGTATTGAAGAACTGCTTAGCCTGTAAATATAATGGCTCTCTGGTATTTTGCGTGGTTAGCATTTTATTTTAATTTCAAGAGGTTATCTTATTTTCTGCGTTTGGCGTTGAACAACTTTTTAACGCTATTATTAGGGCATATGAGGCCGTATTGTACTAAAATCTCAATACCTGCTTAAATAATGGCATTTACTGTGTAAATTTTTTAAATTTGGGTGACTCAAAAATGCGGATAACAAGCTGATTCTTTTGATAAAAATCGACCACGGGAAATACCAGAGAGCCAATATAATGAAATCAGGTACTACATGCTTGTTGCAAAATTCTATGGAAATTTCCCCCTTTTTGTTTAGTTTTACCCATCTTCGGGAGTCGCTTCAGTGGCCATAATTTCCATCTGAAGAGCTTCTTCTTCCAAAGATGCTATTTCATCTTCGGGAGTCGCTTCAGTGGCCATAATTTCCATCTGAAGAGCTTCTTCTTC
>CBETWD010000083.1:0-9567 GCA_965539945.1 uncultured bacterium | reverse complement strand
AACAGGATTCCGCTCAAAATGCTCCAGATGTATCCCTTTATAGACAATGCTGAATTGTGAATGGTGAATGCTGAATTGTGGAAGAAGATTTAAAAGACATATACCTTAATTCAAAATTCAACATTCAACACTTATTATAGCAGATGGGGCATTTTCAGCGGAATCAGAAAAGGTGATCTAATGCTACGCAGTATGACTACATTTGCACGTGTGGAATATGCCGGGGATGGCTGGTCTTCCGCATTGGAGCTGAAGTCTGTAAATGGAAGGTTTTGTGATATCCATATCAGGTTACCCAGGTGGATGAATCCCATTGAAGACCGCATTAAGAAATTGGTGCAGGATAGGATGATTCGCGGTCGCATTGACCTGAGCATACAGCACGAAGGTAGTGATGCAACAAGGTCCGCCTTTAAGCCTGACCTGGATCTCGGACGTTCTTATCTAAATGCAGTCAAGTCTTTGGCTGATGATCTTGGTTTAGAGGGCACCCTGGATCTTTCGACACTTTTGTATTCTTTAAAGGACGTTATCACTGTTCAAGAACAGGGACCGGATACGGAAAAGGCATGGGAAAGAATAAAAGGCCAATTAGAGGAGTTGCTTGACAAGGCCGTAGCAATGTCAGCCACGGAGGGAGTCACCCTGGAGAAAGATTTGGAATCAAGGCTGTCTCAGGTTGAGCAATGGGTTGAAGACATATCAAAGCGGACAGAAGAGCACCTCAAGAAGGCCCAGCAAGCGCTCAAGGACAGGATTCAGTCGATTTTAAGAAATGTGCCCGCAGATGAAGGACGTTTAATTCAAGAACTGGCAATACTTGCCGATAAGTTGGATATTACAGAGGAGATAGTACGGGTTCGTAGCCATATAGAGCAGTTTAGAAAGTTTTTTGCGAAAAAGGGGGCAATAGGCAGGAAAATGGATTTTTTACTCCAGGAGCTATTCAGAGAAGTCAATACTATGGCCTCCAAGTCATCTGATTCTCTGATTTCTTGCTCGGTCGTTGAGATCAAGGGTGAGCTGGAAAAGATGCGCGAACAGGTTCAAAATGTAGTATAGGAATAAGGAGAGCATATTATGAGCTGTAGATGTAAACTGCTTAATATTGGTTTTGGTAATACAATAGTGGCAGAACGTGTTGTTGCCGTAGTCAATCCGTCATCTGCTCCTATGAAGCGTTTGAGAGAGGAGGCAAAGATCAATAGCCGCCTTATTGACGCAAGTCAGGGTCGTCGAACTCGTTCCATAATTGTAACAGATAGCAACCATATTATACTCTCTGCTATACAGGCAGAGACAGTTTCCCAAAGACTCAGTGCAGACGTTTTGACCAAATCAGAAGAGAAAGATCCAAAATACTGATTGTGCCCTATATCAATGGAACAAGGGAACCTATTTGTAATTTCCGCCCCTTCAGGGGCCGGAAAAACCACTTTATGCCGCAGACTGCTTGAGCAGATTTCCGGGATTTCTTTTTCTATCTCATACACTACCCGTAATCACAGGGAAGGGGAATTTGATGGAACAGACTATCACTTTGTTTCCCAGGAGAGATTCAAGGAGATGGTCTCTGCCGATTCATTTCTTGAATGGGCACGGGTATATGACAATTTTTACGGAACAAGAAAATCAGAAGTGCTGTCAAGGCTTGAACTGGGAGAGGATGTGCTGCTGGACATAGATGTTCAGGGGGCCAGGCAGGTTCGCAGACTATTCCCGGGAGCCATTCTGATATTCCTGCTGCCTCCGTCGTGGTCGGTATTGGAAGCCCGGCTCAGGGGTAGAGGGAGTGAGGACTCCTCAAGGTTGAAACTCAGGATGGCCAATGCAAAATCAGAGCTGGAGGCAGTGCATGAATATGACTTCGCCGTGATAAACGACGACCTTTCAAGGGCCACAGAGGACTTGAAATCCATAGTGATCGCCCAGAGATGCAGAACACCCAGGACTTTGGCAAGGCAGGGCCTTGTTCAGCGCCTTAAGTCTTCGTAGCTACCGATCTTTTTTATTCTTCAATGATTCCCGACTCAAAAAGTAAATCAATAATAATCTGGGGCATACATCCGGTAAGGGAATTTTTAGAGATTTGTTCTGATGATTGTCAAAGGCTCTTTGTCCATCCTTCCTTTGGAAAGAAAAAAGCGCAGGCCGGCCTGTTACGTCTGGCAAAGCGGCGCGCGGTTCTTGTGGAACGCACGGAAAACCTTGAAAGTACAGGCGTTCCCGCAGGGACTGTACATCAGGGAGTTGTTGCCCTGGTAAGACCTGTTTGGTCTATTGACTTTTCCAGTCTGCCCTTGTATTGGAGAGATAAAAGGCCATTAGTGGTAGTATGTGATCAATTAACCGATCCACAGAATGTGGGAGCTATAGTGCGTTCTTCAGTTGCCCTGGGTGCTCAGGCGGTTTTGCTCCCCAGCCGGAGAACCGGCAGGATTACCGGAGCAGTAGCAAAATCATCTTCTGGTGCACTGTTTCACATAAAGGTATGCCAAGTAGGAAATTTAGTAACAGCCATGAGGCAACTTAAGGAAATGGGACTCTGGATAGCAGGGTTAAGCCCGGACGGCGAGCATCCGCTCTGGGAGTTGGATTTGAATAGGCCTTTAGCTCTGGTAGTTGGTGCAGAAGGGACGGGACTGCGCCGTCTAGTCAAGGAGACGTGTGACTTCCTTGCAAGAATACCTCATTTCGGCCCTGTTGGTTCCATGAATGTTGCCTCTGCTGCCAGCATAGCCTTGTACGAGGTTGCAAGGCAGCGCAATTTAACAGTATGATTCCGCTGAAAATACTCCATCTGCTGCGTTGCTTCGATTTCCTCGTCACTGCGACGTACGCTAAGTACGTCTCATTCCTCGGGAATCTCGCGTCTTGCATCTGAAGCATTTTGAGCGGAATCATATTTCAGCATTTTTTGCAGTATATTATAGTATAGGTATTTTCTAAATTCGCCCGAAGGCGGCTAATTTATCGCCGGTTTACACCGGCATTAGGCGGTAATTTTATGATCAGACTGTATGAGAAGGTGACCGGGGCCGCATATGCGGTATCCAGGCCTTTCTTGGAGTTGTGGTCCAGGTTAGAGGGAAACAATGGGATGTGGTCGGGTCGGCTGGGGCACCTCCCCAATTATGTTGCTGCAACCGGTCCTCAGGATTTATGGCTCCATGCGGTTTCAGTGGGGGAAGTGGCCGTGGCGGAAGCCTTAGTCCAGGCCATTGACCGCCGGGCACCGGGATTAAAAATTCTTATATCAGTTACTACGCCTGCGGGTTTTGCCAGGGCAATGTCCTCCCTGGGAACCCGTTGCTCAGTAATTCCTTATCCTCTTGATTTTCCTCAAATAGTCCGCAGAATGGCAACTGAGGTCCGTCCCAGGGTATATGCCTGTCTTGAGACCGAACTCTGGCCCAACCTTATCAGCGCGGTGAGGCAATTCGGGGGCAAGACCGTGCTCTTAAACGGCCGCATTTCAGCCAGGTCTTTTCCCAGGTATTTGAGATTGCTCTCTATTACCAGACCCTTGCTCGCCGGTTTTTCAAAGATTTGCGCCATTTCTGATATCCATGCAAATAGGCTGGCGGCACTTGGGGCCCCTATGGATAGGATACAGGTCACAGGAAATGCCAAGTTCGAGGGCCTTCTGTCCAGACCTGATCCTGATCGTGTGATAGGCCTTCGCAATCGCCTCAGAATTGAAGATTCGATTAAGGTCCTCGTTGCGGGAAGCTTGAGAGGGGGCGAGGAAAAAGAGGTAATAAACGCTTACGATTTACTTCAGTCTCGCTGGTCTGACATGATATTCTTTTTAGTGCCGAGGCATTTGAAGAAGGTTTCTTCTATTGTAAGCGTGTTAAACAAGAAGAGCATACCATACCAGCTCTGGAGTGAACTGGAAGTAAATCAGAGACGGACCGCAAAGGTCGTAGTGGTGGATGTAATTGGTCCGCTTTTTGATCTCTATGGTTTGGCTACGGCGGCCTTTGTAGGGGGTTCTCTGGTACCGAAAGGGGGACAGAATCTCTTGGAGCCGGCTGCTTGGGGCTGTCCTGTTATTTACGGTCCTCATACGGACAATTTTGAAGAGGCAAGAATAACCCTTGAGTCCCATGGTGGAGGTCAAGAGGTTAAAAACGGAAAAGATCTGGCAGAGGCGATAAATCTGTTATTTGAGCAACCTTTAAAAAGAGAAAAGCAGGGCAGGAGGGGCCGCAGTGCCCTTGAGGCTCTTGCCGAAGGGGTTGCTACAAAGCAAACAGACATTCTGCTACAGGTGCTTGAAGCCCAGAATTGATTTTGCCGAAAATGTCACGCCTAACCACCGGAAGCCTTATATCTCTTATAAATTAACAGCAGGCCTTCTAAAACAAGGTCCGGCAATACTGTTTCTACTAGAGAGCAGTGCGGGGCTATTATCGGTGCCAGTCCTCCTGTAGCTATCACCTTTGGCTTTTGAGTAAATTCCGTTAAAAGACGACTTATGATTCCGTCTGTCAGGCCGGCAAAGCCATAGATGATACCAGCCTTGATTGCCGAAGCAGTGTCCTGACCCAGGGCAGTTTCAGGTTTGGCAAAAAGTTCCACCCTTGGAAGTCTGGATGTACCCTTAAACAGGGCCTCTGCCGCGAGGAGCAAGCCGGGAGCTATGGAACCACCCAGGTATTCACCCTTTGATGATACACAGTCGAAAGTGGTTGCGGTTCCATAATCGACTATAATCACAGCATTTTTGTACCTTGAGTATGCAGCCAGAGAGTTTACGAGCCGGTCTGCTCCCACTTCATAAGGACGCTTATAAAGGATGGGCATCCCGACAGGCACATCTTCCTGGACTACAAGGGCTTTTTTTTTCATATAATGGAGGGTTAGTTCCTCCCAGCTATGTATTAAGGGGGGCACAACACAGGATATCACTATGTCTGAAATATCTTTTAGTTCTATTTTTGCAAGCCGACACAACTGGTCCAAAGATACGGCCAGTTCATCAGAAGTGGCTTCCTTATCCGTGCGAATTCGCCAGTCTTTGAGAAGGTAGTCATCCTGGAAAAGACCAATTACAGTATGTGTGTTTCCAATATCTACAGCCAGGAAATATTCCCCGGAGTGTCTGCTATTTTCCATATCGTGTCATCTCAGATGCTGCTCCCTTGCGGGTGGCCGGATGCTCTTCCACAATACCAGTGGGATAAAAAATGGGCATGTCCCAACCGCAGGATTCCACTATCTTGGGGCCTAAAGCCACGTGCCGATCATATAAAACGGTCCGTTTTATTTCGCTCATGAACAATCTCCTGTCGGTAACTACGAAGTTATTTAGGTTGAAGGTTGAAGGCTGAAGTGATCTAACAACCTTCAGGCTTCAACCTTCAGCCTTTATAAAAGCATAGAAAGCTATCAGGCTCCAGGAATTTCGTCAAATTCTCCGCGGACAGGATTAGGGCCGTTTGCATTCACAGGTGGTATGTGATAATCGTTCAGCCTGTTATCTTTACCGCGGAGTAATTCTTGCGTTTTGGGGCAAGAACTCTGTGTACTCTGTGTACTCTGTGAGAAATATTTTTTTCTCTCGCCCGCTCCTTGCAGTCGCTAGAGACCACAGAGACCGCTGAGAACGCAAAAACCGCCATATTCTCTCTCTGCGCCCTCCGCGGTGAATATTACTTTAATAAAAAACATGGAGAGGAAGGACCATGACGGATCTGCCGTTGACCAACAATGCAATTGTAGTTTTGGCCCGTAGATATCTGAAGAAAGACGAGCAGGGCAAAGTTGTTGAAACGCCTGAAGAGATGTTCAGGAGGGTGGCAAGTACAATTGCCATGGCAGATCTTATGTATGATGAGAATGCCGATATAGGCGCCATTGCCAAGACTTTTTATGAAATCATGACCTCTCTTCGGTTTATGCCTAACTCGCCGACTTTAATGAATGCAGGCAGAGAACTTGGGCAGCTCTCTGCGTGTTTCGTGCTTCCAATTGATGACTCCATTGAGAGCATTTTTGAGGCAATACAGCATACGGCCATGATTCATAAGAGCGGGGGAGGCACAGGCTTTTCCTTCTCCCGGATACGTCCCAGGGGAGACAGGGTCAAATCCACGCAAGGAATCGCAAGCGGCCCGATTTCCTTTATGACCATATTTGATGTGGCTACTGAGACCGTCAAACAGGGCGGTACCAGGCGTGGTGCCAATATGGCTATCCTAAGAGTGGACCACCCTGATATTGAGGAATTTATTACTAGCAAGACGCGTATTGACAGGCTCAATAACTTCAATATTTCCGTGGCGTTGACAGAGAAATTTATGGAGGCAGTTGAGCGGGGGGAGGACTACGCACTGGTCAACCCCAGGAACGGCAAAGAGGTCCGTCGGATATCAGCATCGGCCGTCTTTGACAAGATAGTGGAGTCAGCCTGGAGTAGCGGTGAACCCGGGATCGTGTTCCTGGACAGGATCAACAGGACAAATCCTACTCCTGATCTGGGACAAATCGAAAGCACGAATCCTTGTGTGACCAAGGATACCTTTGTTCAGACGTCGGAGGGACCACGTCAGGTATCAGATATCACAGGATACAAAGGAAATGTGGTGCTGGACGGTGATACCTATCCGATTGTGTCTGACGGATTTTTCTGCACCGGGCGGAAAGAGGTCCTTTGCCTTCGCACCCAGGAAGGTTATTCCTTGAGACTTACCAGTGATCACCTGGTTTCAAAGGCGGAGAAGGTCACCCGAAAGGGAATCAAGACCGGTTGGATCAAGGCCGATGATCTCAGGACCGGGGATAAGATTCTTATCAATAACCACCGCAGCCTTAAATCCTGGGAAGGTCCTTACGGAGAGGACGAAGGGTATCTGTTTGGTCTGCTCATAGGTGACGGGACACTCAAGGAAGATAAGGCCGTGCTGTCAGTCTGGAAGCCAAGGGCCGTTGTAAATGGAGAGTACAGGGCTGGTCATGGCCCACAGGCGGTCATGGACAAGGTATTAGAACATGCCTTAAAGCTTCCGCACAGGACTGATTTCAGGGGATGGACGGAAGTACCAGGCAGGGGAGAGTATCGCCTCTCCCTTGGATACATCAAGAAGGTTGCTGCTCAGCTTGGTCTGAAGCCCGGCAACAAGACTATTACTCCGGAGATCGAAAAATGCTCTTTTGCATTTTACAAGGGTTTTTTAGGAGGCATTTTTGATGCAGACGGATCTATCCAGGGCAGTCAGGCTAAGGGTGTGAGCCTGAGGCTTGCCCAGAGCGACCTTACCATGCTGGAAACCGTTCAGAGAATGCTCTTGCGCGTTGGTATTGCCAGCCGGATTTACAGGTACCGGAGACAGGCCGGGAAGAGTCTGCTCCCGGACGGGCGAGGCGGGCATCGCGCTTATAAGACACGGGCTCAACACGAACTGGTGGTGTCAAAAGACAATCTCCAAAGGTTCCATGAGGTTATAGGTCTGACCGATTCAGAGAAGGCAAAAAGGCTTGAAAGACTTCTGGGCAGGTATGACCGGCGTCCCAACAGGGAGCGGTTTGTTGCAACCGTCAAGGACATTGAACCAGATGGGGTTGAGGATGTTTATGATGTTTCCGTAGCCGGGATTCACGCCTTTGATGCCAACGGGTTTGTAGTCCACAACTGTGGCGAACAGCCACTTCTACCCTATGAGTCATGTAATCTGGGATCAATTAACCTGGGCAGGTTTGTGAAAGATGGCGAGATAGACTACCCGGCCCTTAAGAAGACCGTGTGGCAGGCGGTCCACTTTTTGGACAATGTGATAGATGCCAACAAGTTTCCCCTTGAAGAGATCTGCAACATGACCCTCCGAACCAGGAAGATCGGCCTTGGGGTGATGGGCTTTGCTGATCTCCTGATATGTTTGGATATTCCCTATAACTCTGACAGGGCCGTTTCCCTGGCCCAGGAACTCATGTCTTTTATGGATAAGGAGTCAAAGGCAGCCTCTGCGGAACTTGCGAAAAAACGGGGGAATTTCCCTGCTTACAAAGGAAGCATTTACGACAGTCCGGAAACCTCTTTTATGAGAAACGCCACTACCACCACTATCGCACCAACCGGCACCATCAGCATTATTGCAGGGGCATCAAGCGGCATTGAGCCTCTGTTTGCAATCAGTTATATCCGGCGCGTACTGGATGGTACAGAGCTGGTTGAGACACATCCCCTGTTTGTAAAGGCCATGGAAGCCGCTGGTAAATACTCTGATGCCTTGATGGAAAAAATTGCAGAAGTCGGATCAGTCCAGGGTCTGGATGAGGTGCCGGAAGACCTGAGAAGAATATTCGTTACCTCCATGGACGTCTCACCCGAGGACCATATAGCCATCCAGGCCGCCTTCCAGAGAGATATTGATAATGCGGTCTCTAAAACCATTAACTTCCCCGATGATGCAACCAAGGACTCCATTCGGACTGCATACCTGTTGGCCTGGAATCAGGGGCTTAAGGGCATAACTATCTACCGTAGCGGTAGCAGGCCGGTCCAGGTCTTAAGTCTGAAAAAGGAGAGAGAAGGGACCGACGCAGCAGAAACAATCATGCAGGTGGGTACAAACGGGAAGATCACTCCAAGGCCCAGACCACTTAAGACCCGGGGTATTACAGAGAGAGTGCGCACAGGGTGCGGGAATCTCTATGTAACCGTTAACTGGGATGATAAGGATATATGTGAGGTATTTGCCCAGATGGGTAAGACCGGCGGGTGCGCAGCCTGTCAGATTGAGGCTGAGAGTAGACTGATTTCCCTGGCACTCCGTTCCGGAATCAGGGTCCAATCCATTGTAAGCCAGCTTGCCGGCATCCGTTGTCCATCTCCCATCTGGCATAAAGGAAACCAGATTCTTTCTTGCCCTGACGCCATTGCCAAGGTGTTGGCCTCCGCAAGCGGGCTAGAGATAGAAAAAGCAAACCCGGCTTTTATGAATTGTCCTGAGTGCGGGTCGGTGCTTGAGCCGGAGGGCGGCTGTTTCCTCTGCCGGTCTTGTGGATTTTCAAGATGCGACTAATCGAATAGGAAGTGGCTGAGGACGGCTATGAAGAGCGGATTATTATCTCCAAAGGAGAAGAGGGAGCTTGCTGCCGAAGAGGGCATTAGCACAGAAAACAAGCAGAAAGTGACCGTCTAGATAATGAATCTAAAAACAGGAGAATCCTACATTGGTCGGTTGGCCATTACCGGAAATCATCAAATCTATTTACCAACAGAAATACAAAAGATGCTAAAGGATTCAGGGACAGTCCGAATCCAGAGCATACATCAACAGGATATGAAACGCATATTTTCATGGGCGTCCTGGATACGATATCACGTCTGATGTGATCGTCTCGTCAAGAGGACTTCTCAGTGGTTTGAGATCAGTCCTTATGGTATGTGTGTAAATCATCGTCGTCCGCACATCGCTATGACCGAGCATCTGCTGGACCTGGCGGATGTTGTAGTTTGCCTGCAACAAATGCGTCGCAAACGTAATGCCGCAGTGTGTGTGGAGCAAGAGAATAAAGGGGTCAGCCCTGGAAACTAGAATTTAATCTTTGACATTGCCT
>CBETWD010000082.1:0-9606 GCA_965539945.1 uncultured bacterium | reverse complement strand
TGAGCGTCCTTCTCTTTCATTTTCTTTGATGGTACAGTTCTGCCTTGTCAGGCCATTTGCCGAATTGATAGATGGCCAGAGTCTGTGTTCGTCTGTGTGTGTCGAGCGAGTACAGCGAGCGGGTGGCGATTTTCATGCTCGGGGGTGACGAAAGTCCCTGTCATAAACTTTAGGTGCTAACCCGGTTGCGTCCGGCGTTTTTGGCGCGGTACAGGGCGTTGTCCGCTGCCTTTATTACCTTCATCGGAGTGTTGTGACGATCGTCTCGTTCGGCTATGCCAATGCTGATGGTTACGGATACACTCCTTTGAGATTTTTTGGTTGTTGCCGGATCCTCCGGTTTCTCTTTGGGTCGTTCGGATCCGCGCAAAATGAATTTTGACGCTTCAATCGTCTTTCTCAATCTTTCAACGTGTGGGATAACATCCAGCAATGAGCAAGGAAAGATTACGGTGAATTCTTCGCCGCCGTAACGAAAGCCCTTGCCACCGCCGGTCACCCTCGCAATCTTCGAGGCGATCATACACAAGACATGATCTCCAACATCATGCCCATACCAATCGTTAAATCTCTTAAAGTGGTCTATGTCGAGCATGGCAACTGTATACTGTCCGCCCAGCTTGAGAAGGGCTTCTCTCAAGGCCCTTCTGCCCGGCAGTCCGGTCAACGCGTCAAGGTATGCCATACTGTAAGAGGTCTCAATGACAGAGATTGCCAGCACGAGCCCTCCGGTTGCGAAAAAGACCGGGGATACCGGTCTGAGCTGTTCGAATCCCAGAGCAATAAAAACTGAGACCAGTGTCCAGAAAAAGGCGCTGGCAACCGCATCCCTATGGAGAACATGGCGAACCGCAAGAAAAAGAAACGCCGCGAAGAAAGCCAACAGGGCCGGCTGTGTCAGGGAAATAAGGGCAAGAGCAGGGACCTGGACAAATGAATGCCCAAGATAGCCGGCAATATCAAGATCAGGGTAGTTGCGGTAAATAAGGACAATGCAAAGCGGTTGCAAAAGGATCAGGCTCAGGCGCAACATACCGCGTATGGTCAGGACCCCCTTTTCCTTTACCAAGGAGAATGCGGCAAGATTCAGTGGAACCAGAAGGCCGACAGCATTGTAGACAATATCAACTATGCGCGTCGAGGCTGTACTGCTCTCGACCAAAAAATGCAAAGATTGGTCGGCAAATGCCAGAATTAGAATGGCAAAGACCAGCCGGCTCTTGTTGAAGCGCCAGGCCAGCAACATGCCGCCGCCGAAAACAGCCCAGGGATAGATATGAATGATTGCAGGAAGGGATTGCGCCGCGATCCCTGTATAAACAAAGACCGCTGCTGCCAGAAGAGGCAGACCACAAGGCACAAAAAATGAGACTAGTGTCCTCACAAACACAGACCGCAATTGCTCATGAATATCGAATATCGAACAAGGAATTTTGAATCATGAAGTTCTCTTGATCCTTAGTTTGGCAGAGGTATTGCACAGCTCAACTGATCGTTTACGCCCCCAGCGGTAGGGGATAAGCCGTTTGGGAACGACTGCCGGGCAATTTTTGCAGGTGCTGTTCGTTCATCTGCTCCATCCCTTCAGACGGCAATATAGATTGAATAAGTTCCTGGTATTCATTCTTCCAATTCAGCCGTTTGTAGATATACGCAAGGCACAACAGTGTATCCGTATCATCGGGATGAAATTTGATATAGCCTTTGATTACATCTATAGCCTCGTTCCATTTTCCCTGTTCCTGATAGTGTTTTGATAGAAGCTGTATGCCCCATGATTGCTGGAACGTTAGCGGAATCCGTTTTAAGAGATCGACTGCTGCTGACTTGTCACCGAGTTTAAAGAATGAATAGGATAGCAGGATCTGATATTTGGGAAGGGGCCAGTTATGGACCATCTTTTCAAGCACTTCCCTGGCATCTTTATAGTCCTTCTTCACGTAAAGGCAAAAGGATGCAAGTCTGAATAGATTTTCTTCTGTGGGATTAAGCCCGGCCAGTTCTCGTAATGAATCTTCATAAATATTCTGCTCTAAATGATACGCGCAGGACACCATGCTTTGCAGATAAGTCTTCTTTTTTGTCTTGATGTAAGCCTTTTTATAAAGATCATAGGCAGCAGGATAATCTCCTTCTACTTCGGATAAGTACGCCAGTTCTACAAGATATTCCTTATTTGACGGCTCCATATCCTCAAGTTTGATATAAAGTTCTTTGGCTAATTGATACTCTTGATCATCTAAATACATAGTTGCCAATTTGCGCATAATTTCCGGGTCTGTAAGTTCTGCAGCCCCTCTTTTAAGCCACTTTTTCTTAAAAGCTCGATCATCCTGCCAACATGAGATCTGTACGGCCCTTTTCAGGTCCTTTGGTGCCAGCTTGTCCTCTTGCCATTTCTTTTCGTATATTTTCAGGGCATCGGAATACCTCTTGTTCCAGACATAAAAATCAGGCAGAAAGTCTTCTTTGCCCATATTTTCGGCAATCCTCATGACCCTTTGCTGATTTTCCATGTTATCCGGGTTCTCGCGCCAGAGATGGAGAGATGCGTTGAGCGCGTCATCCGTCAGTCCTTTGTCCTCAGAGTCATGCGATAATCCCTCCGCTCCTCTTTTAAGCCACTTTTTCTGCACGGCTCGATCACTTTGCCAGCCTGCAATTTCCATAGCTGTCCTCAGACCATCTGTAGAGAGTTCTTTCTTTTGCCATTTCTTTTCGTATATCTTCAGGGCATCGGAAAATCTCCCGTTCTGCACATAAAAATCAGGCAGGAAATCTTCTTTGCCCATATTTTCGGCAATCCTTATGACCCTTTGCTGATTTTCCATATTATCAGGGTTCTCGCGCCAGAGATGGAGAGATGCGTTGAACGCGTCATCCATCAGCTTCTTGTCTTTGCAGCCCAGGGCATAAAGGTCTTCAACAGTATCCACAACTCGCTCGAACTTGCCGTTTTTCCAATATAGATAGACAAGTTCAGTCATAAGCTTTTTGTTCTGGTCGCTTGTCTTATCCTTAATTGCAGCGAGTTTTTGAACACAGAGGGCCTCTGCCTTGGCGTAAAATGCCTTGGCCCTTTTCTTATCTCCAACTTTTTCGTGGAGGTCGGCCAGGGAAAGAAAATCCTCAATGGTCTTTGGCTTCATCTGCGGGGCTATACGTAGGGCAGTCTCTTCATCGCCGGCAGCCACGCTGACTATGAAGAGTTCTCTTGTCAGTTCCGCGTCCGGAATAACATCCACGGCCCGCTCAAGCCACCTCTTCCTTGTCTGAATATCGCCTGTCCACCTTGAGACGGTGATAGCTTTTTTCATTTGTTCTTCAGTAAAATTTCCCGAATCATATGCCTGATCATACAGGGTGAGTGCATCGCCGACCCTCTGGTTTCCCAAGAGGAAATCCATCAGAAAATTCAGGTTGCCGCTTTTTGTTGCAAAGAGGATCACATCATCCTGTTTTTCCTCGTTTGTCTGATCAAAATGCCAAAAATCACGGGCTATATGCGCTCCTTCCATCATGAGCCTGGGATCATCATATCCAAGGTCCAAAAGACGTTTCACAGTGGACAAAAACTTTTCATAGTCTTCGATATAACGACAGAGTATTGAAATCCTGACCAATATTTCTTTCTGGAAATCCTGATCATTCGTACCTTCAAGACTCTCTTCATATGCTGCTATTGCCTCCTTGTACATGGAAAGCGACTCATAATAATGGGCAATTTTTACGTCTGTGGGTTTGAGGAGATAACCAGTCACCAACATGCCCGCAAGAATGATAAAAAAGGTAGCCCTGAGGATATGCTTTCTTGAATACATCTACTGCAGGTCCTCCCTTGCCCATCTCCAGGAGATACCAAGACGCTTTGCTTTGTCTTTGAGCTCGATCTTTTTATCTTCAGACATCGGAGCATAATCCAGGGCAAGGATCATCTTTCCATCCCTTCTCAACATCTCTACCTTATTAAGCAACCACTCCATGTCAGGCGCTGTCCTTTCGATCCAGCCCGAACTGTCCTTTTTATAAAAAAAAGACTCTATCAGTACGCCGTAGATATTGTTTTTTACATCATCATAGATGCCGAAGCCTCGATTAATGATCAGCCTTCCCGGAATATTTTCTTTTATCATTCGAATAAGGCTTCCGGCTTTGGCGTGAATATCATCTCTTTTTTCGGGCAATAGATTTGCAATTAGTTCCACATCATCCACAGTATCCACAAAAATGTTTTTAAATCCGTTTGACCTCAGAAACTCAACTTCCTTTCTTATTACATTGTCCCATTCAGGAGATAAGATATCCACCAGAAATGCCCCCCAATTCGCAACCTTCTGCAGAATAACTTGCGGAGGAAGCGATGAAAGATAACCAGAGTTCATTTCGATCTCACAAAGGGAGATATACGCAAACGCACGGGATCTATCCCCTTTTATTTCTGCATATGGAGATACGATATAGATATCATCCCCCTTGTTGATCTCAACAAGGGGGAGATAGGTGATTTCAAAACCCACCAGGGGCATCACAATAAGTCCAAAAATATTAAGGAAGTCAAATGGCCTTTTTAAAGACACCATACTCAAGCCTGCCAAGCTTTAAATTCAATACAATCAGAGAGAGGAGAGAGGTAACTATACACGCTACCATGAAACCCAATCCGTAACATTCCCATCCAAGTTTTATGGAAGCAACTGTGCATACAGTATTCAATATAAGAAAAACAAGGGCGAGTCCCAAAATAGAATTATAATCATCCAGATATTGCATCAAAAGGAGACAAAAGAACCACAAGGCAAAAAATATGGTCCCTATCATAAGATAATGAAGTACGAATGGATTTGTCCATGGGAGGGGAATAACCGCTATGGATACAAAAAAAAGCACCACCATAACAATACCACCATGGACGAGTAAAATCCGCAAGATAATTTGCCTTACGGATTGGACAATACTTACCTTTTCCATGGACAATTCCCGAAAAGGAAAATTATTTATAAGCTTGAATATAAACGATCGGAAAGGGCTTCTAATCTCCTGTTTTATTCCTTTATATACTATGAACGAGGCGATCATCATCAGGCTGATTGCCACGAAAAACGGAAAATCGTACTGAGGGGAATACCGAAAAAGGGGATCAATGGATCTGCCGGCACTTCTCGAATACCAGAAGATAGGCTTATCTATCCAAAAACCCAGGTTGACCAAAAAGAATGCTAGTCCGGTCTTGTGCGCATCGGGGTGTTTAAAAAATCCCCAGTTCATTCTTGCCGATCGTCGCAAATAGAGCTTCATGATAAAGGCATATCCGCCTGCAAGGGGAATGGTGATACCTGCAATAAAAATAAGGTTAAGCCCTTGGAGATCGGTTGTGCCTGTGAGCAAAAGGAGGCCGATGCTTGTGCCGGCACCTGCCAGAAATAACCAGAAAGTAAGGCGGTCCCTGTCAAGGGAATTTATCACACTGACAATGCACCATAGGAGTGAAAAAAGAGTTGTAAGGACGACAAAGCTTATTTTCTGATTTGCCGGGACGGAAGAAAAAGAAAAGATGATAATAGATGAAATGGATATGGAAAGGATCCCCATAATAATGGATGAGGCGATCAGGGCGTTAAAAATGGAATCAGTCCTTCTGAAAAATATTTCATCTGCCAGAAAACGACTGAGTAAAGTATATACAGGAGATGAAATGATCAAAGAGAGCCCGGTTGTATAGGTAATCATGAGATAGAACAGTGTAGGGGGCTTGCCTGTGGTAAAATAGACCATGAGCCCCATCAGAACCAGCCAGGAAATGGTGATGAACCACGGCCCGACTGCCTGGCACGCCTGCTCGGTTTCCATCATAAGAAAACGGGCAAGGTGTGGCCGTTTAATATGTTTTTCAAGCAAGAATGTGATTCCCGCCACTGAGTTCCTCCTGGTATATGTCTGAATATTGTTTGATGACTAAGTCTTCTCTGTAAAACTGCTCTATTCTTTTTATCCCGTTTTTTGCAAAATCGTTGGCCAGTTCCCTATCCTTCAGTATCTTGACAGTAGCTGTAGCAATTCCATGCACATCCCTGATCCCTGCCACAATCCCTGCATGCCCTATACTGTCATCAACGCCATACACAAGCTCGCTGCATGCGCCCACGGCTGTAGTAACCACGGGGATACCGCAGGCCATGGCCTCCATCACCACAAGAGGCATGGCCTCTTTAATGCTCGTCAAAAGGAGGACATCCATTTTTTTATAATATTCAAGGACATCCGCCCTTCCTGTAAATGTAATGGTGTCGTTCAAGCCAAGCATGTTGAGAAGTGCAGTGCATTCCCGGTAGTACTCCGGCTGGTTATCCGTGGGTCCGACAATCCATGCAGCGACCTTGTGATACTCCTTCCTGACTATTGCCATTACCTGAATAAACGTCTTGATATCTTTTACATTATCCACCCTTGCCACAAAGCCGACCATCCTGGGGTCCTGCATACAACGCTCACATCTTGCTTCTTTGAATCGCTCCACTTCGATCCCATTCGGCACGACCATGATCCTATCCGCCCTGGCTCCATATTCGACCTCAAGGTCCCTATTCCCTTGATAGAGCGTGATGATCCGATCGCAGGAATTGTATTGCCACCTGCATATGGCCGAGAAAAAATCTATCCACATGTCTTTCAGGTAAGGATCTTCCAGCCAGCCGGCCCTCAGGAGCTCCATCTCTCTTTCCTGAAGGTATATTCCATGTTCTGTGATAATCGATCTTGTCCCTTCAAGGGCTGATTTCAGACAGGCCAACATGCCGCCATATCCCGTACCGGGCGAGTGATAGACCTTTGAATGGGGAAGTTTTCGATAAAGGGAAAGGACTTGAAAGAGGATAAGATGGATACTGCGGTGGGTATAGAAATACTTCAGGAATCCTGCATCTCCCCTTACTTTCTCATAGATCTTTGTAAGGAGAGCAAATGCGGTCTCATCCTCAAGGAAGCTCTTGAATATTCCAGGAGTTTCATGGGAAACCAGTTCCCTTATCAGTGAAATACTCCCCTCAGAAAGGGTCCCTTTCCGCCAATCCTTCATAAGCAGATAAAGGCCGTCAAAGAGCCTTTGCCATTGCTTCCCGGAGAGCTTCAAACGAGGAGTTTTTTCTATTTCTTCATAATCAAATAAGACAAATTCCTGATAAGATACGACATTTTCAGGAAAGCGGTATTTTCGTTCACTACTGTTTTTTTCATCCGAAATCAATGCCACTATGGAAAACGTATAGTCCTTCATGCTCTCCATTAGCCATTGAAGCCAGGACGAGACCCCGCCAGTGACATATGGGTAGCTACCCTCTACAACCAGGCAGATGTCAGAACCCTTTTCCATGTCCGTGCCGCCTCTTTAGCTCTTTTAGGAATATATACGCCTTCAACCTCTTCAAATGCCTGATAGATAAAATTAAACGGATCAAGCTCCCCATATACCAGCGCAAGCTCAAATTCATAAGAGATCCATCTTGGCAGGAAATAATCCCCTTTTTCTCGCATCGTTTCATAAATTTCTTTTGCTTTTAAAGTCTCTCCTGCCTCAAGCAGGTATTTCACACATAAGAGGGCGTTTTCTTCGGAATCTTTCTGGTCAAAAGCACGAACCGCCCAATGACATGCCTTCTCCCGGTAAATGGGCCTCATGACAGAGTCACACAGATCAAGGTAATAGATTTCGTGATAGAGGCTCGCAAGCCAGCGCATGGTCTCTGCATCCGTGTTGTCCGCAGCTTCCAGGGCAGTGATGTTTGAAAGGATCTGATCAAACTTTTTTGTGAGGATATCAATGGCCATAAGAATCACATTTTCACGGGAACTTACTCTTATAATATTCCGCAGAATTATTGACTTCATGGCCGTCCATTCCATCTCATCAATTCTCGATATTAGCCTAAGAGCATAATCTCCACTAATTTCACGGATAAGAAACGCCTCTAAAACCGGGATTGCCCGGCCTTCATATTTCTTTTTCAATACCACAAGGATGTCCTTGTCCAGTCTTTCAAATTCCTCAGTCCGTATAGGATATAGGGGGTATAGGCGGAAAAACGAAATAATAAACAAAGAAACAACCGGTCCCATCAAAGGAATAATGGCCAAGAACACCAGGAACTTTAATAATGCCCTGGTAATCATTGTTTTTCCAAGAGAGTTGTCGTGTTTTATCAATCCGTCAACTATCAGGTAAACCAGCAGAACCGAGAGCCCGTGAGCACATAAAAAGGACAGCAGATCAGGGAAATCTGATATTCCGTTTATGAGGGTAAAACAGACTGCAACTTCTGTAATACACCAACAACATAATAATAATAACGATAATGTATTATAGATCATTCGAAACCTGTTTTATCTGCAGATTCTATTCTGTATTGTTGTGCAACAGCTTTTAATCTGTCAATGATGCCTGTGAGATTCTTTTCATCGGTCATGGACAAAAAGACGATCACTTTTTTCTCATCAAGCATGAATAAATCGTCATAGATTCTCAAGGCAGAGGCAATTATCCTCATGCCTTCTTCGTTTATGGGCCCTTCTATCCGAAGGAGGGCAAAGGGAAGCCTGTGCTTCTTATGGTGGGATATGTTGTCATCAAGCACTTTTCGAGCAACAGACGGCTGATACACAATAACGGAATTAAAGGCACTCAGAGGTTTGAGCTTTTCTCTGTAGAGACGCTTTTCCAGCAGATATCTTGTCCAAAAGGCCATTAACTTCAGGAGACCTATGAGTTTCTCAGACAGATTGATGAATCGGATCTCCTCGATGATAAGGACATATATAAGCTCGTCTGAAACGGAGAGAATCGGAATCGCCATAATGAGGCGGTGGCCTGCTTTCTTGGGGATAATTATCTCCCTCTCCTGCAACATGACCCGCACGATCTCCGGCATTTCCTCACTTTTCCATTCCATTTCCTCAGGCAGAGAAGTTGCGCCAAAGGAGACGACCCTTTTAAGTCTCCCCTTTTCACCCGGCTTATATATGGCCGACTTTTCCACATGACAGTATGTATAGAGGACGTAGAGTATTTCGTTCAAAAATTCTTCGTAACTATCTATATTCTCAATTTTTCGCATGGCATGATACAGAATTTTGGGGGATTCCACCTCAGACAAGACCTGCTCAAGCACATCCTGTAATCCCCTGTCTTTTTCAGAGACTTCTACAAGGAGTCTGTCCATGCGCTGTTGCATGACATCATTGGCAAGACCTGTCCGAGTAACTTTCTGCTCAATAGTGGCCCTTGCGATACCGGTCAGGACAAGGCCCGAAGCGAAAAAACAGGCTTCTATATAATGCCGGGACAGAAAAACAAGGACTTCGCTTTTTGTGACTAAAGAGACAATCGCAATGGTACCGATGGCAGCAACTGCTATACCATTTATACCGTAATAGAGCGCAAATATGAGGCTCAAAAATGACATTAACAAGAACGTGAGGTATTCAGAGATGATACCCAGGTAATATGCAAGACCTATTGCTCCATAAAAAAATATTACCTCAGAAAAGAATATGAATATTTTATTATCTATTCGTTTCATATCGCAACCGAAAGCTATTATTTAAACGTTGATGTAT
>CBETWD010000081.1:0-9691 GCA_965539945.1 uncultured bacterium | reverse complement strand
CACAAAATTCACAGCCACTCCAGTTTATCGTTCAGCAAACCCCTGTCCCGGAGATCTGAGAGTACTTTGAGCCGTATGTACGAGGAATTCCTGAAGTCCCGGTCAACAAAATTCATTGCTTTGAGTCCATCTCGCAAGCCGCAAATTGCTGTTTCCAAACCAACTGTTGGCTGATGATCAGGCGCAAGCTTCTTGTAAAGACCAAAATCCACCTTATAAGATCGCTTGTCTGGCTGTGCATCCTTGTCAATTGATATCTCAACGCCTGGTATCTCTTTTGCTACTGCTTCGGCCAAATCCCTGACCTGACAATTCCACTCATCACTTCCGACGTTAACTGCCAAAAACTCTCCTCCAGCAGACAAGTCTCTGCCAATCGCCCAATCTATAGCCCTCGACATGTCTTTAACATGAATAAGAGGCCTCCAGGGCGTCCCATCACTCAAAATAGTTATTTTCCCTGAAGCAACTGCGCAAGCCACGAAGTCATTCAACACCAAGTCCAATCTGAGACGCTCGCTCATACCGCAGGCTGTACCAAATCTTAAACTCGTTACCTTAAATTTGCTGTCGGCAATCTTCTCGAGATCTCTTTCCGTATACACTTTGGATTTGGCATAAGCGGTCAGAGGATTGACATCAGATGCCTCTGTTCTGGGGCCGCCTTCGGCAAAACCATATATGCTACAACTGCAGGCAAAAACAAATGTCTTAACACCTGACTCTTTGGCCCTTACAGCAAGATCAATGCTTGATTTATAGTTCACATCAAGTGTAACATTTTCAAAGGTCTTACCCATTGGATCATTGGAAATGGCAGCTAGGTGCACAACAGCATCTACATCTTTAAGTGAAATTATATCAGATGGCCATTTTCTTAAATCAGAAAAATACTGAACATCAACGCGATGCTCAGGAAAAGTCTCTGAGTTGGATAGACAATGAGCAAAATAACCCATGTCAAGACCAATAATATTTATATCATCATAAGTAGAACGTAAATGTTGTACAAGACATGGTCCAATATAACCCATATTCCCCGTAACAAGAACATTCATCATAAACTCCTTTTAGTTAAGCTTTTTGGCAATTTCTTCACAAACATAACGGGAAAATGGCATACAACAGGTAAAGCCGGGAGAAACTGCATTTAGAATGTGCATGGATTGATCATCGCCCTCCAAGACAAAATCCATCTCTAATTTCCGTTTCCGAATATCCACCAACTGTGCTCGTATACCGGGCTTGGCCCATCTCCTGAAGTTCTGCCCTTTTATCTCTTTTGCAAGAGAACCGGCCAGAGAGACCATGCGTGAACGGGAATATTTTCTGATTTCTTCCCAGGCCAATTTCTTAAAATCAAAATCAGAAAATGCGATCAGATTAAGTTCTCTCATAACGACATCCAGGAATTCCGAAAAGCTGAAATTGCTCAAGCCCTGATAATGCTCACGCCAAAAGGCTGGTATAGCTGTAGGGCCGATCTTTACATGTCCATTTGCTGTAACTGTAAAGTGGACCCCTAAAAAAGGGTTCTTTAAATATGGGACCGGATAGATGTTTGTGCAGATGGCACCAGGAGGTTCATCCGAATACAAATAAAGGCCTTTAAATGGAAGAATCCTGTAATTTTCCGAAAAGTCGTGGTCTCTGGCAATTCTGTCGGCATAGAGACCGGCTGCGTTAACCAAATAGCCCGCGTGATAAGTTCCGGATGTGGTTATGACGGCATGGTCCTTTTTTTTTACGTACTTTTCACCATAATGAATATTCACGCCCTCAGCCCCGGCGTCCTGCTCAAGACTTTTCACCACAACAAGCGGATCTACAGAGCATGTTGTGGGAGAAAAAATGGCTCTTTCATATGTCAGAACCCTCGGCTCAATATTTTGGGCCTCTTCTGCAGTTATTTCCTCCAGAACGACTCCATTGTTCCGCCCCCTCTTTAAGAGCTCGTCAAGAGACAATAATTCTGATGCATCTTTTGTTACTACAAGTTTACCACACTTGTTGACAGGAATTTTCTTGTATTCACAATACTCCCTTAGAAGTCTGTTTCCTTCTCTTGTGAATTTTGCTTTTAAGCTGTCAGCCGAGTAATAAAAGCCCGCATGAAGGACACCACTATTACGTCCACTGGCATGTTCAGCACATCTTTGTTCTTTTTCTATTAATGTAACTCTCGAATCAGAGAATCGTTTTCTGAGTTCCCTGGCTACGCTAATCCCTATAACACCTCCTCCGATCACCAGAAAATCAGAAGTCATCTCAAAATTACCAGATCTTCCACGGTGCCTTTCCTGAAGCCCAAAGATCCTCCAAATACATCTTGTCCCGCAGTGTATCCATGGGCTGCCAGAAGCCTTTGTGCCTGTATGCTGCCAACATTCCACTGCGTGCCAGCTCTTCTAATGGTTCCTTTTCCCAGGAAGTATGATCACCTTTGATATAGTCCATTACACCGGGCTCCAAGACGAAAAATCCGCCGTTAACCCAAGCCCCATCACCCTGAGGCTTTTCCTTAAAAGTTGCAATCTTGTTTTGTTCCCGCTCTAAGCTAAAAGCGCCAAACCGGCCGGGTGGCTGGACGGCAGTCAAGGTAGATAAAGTCTTTTGTTGTCGGTGAAAACGAATTAACTCCTTGATATTCACATCACTTATACCATCTCCATATGTAAAGCAGAATGTTTCATTATCGATATAATCACTTACTCTTTTTAGACGACCACCGGTCATAGTTCCTTCACCAGTGTCAATCAACGTCACCTTCCACGGCTCTGCATTATTTTGATGTATCTTTAATTTATTTTTTTTCAGATCAAAGGTAACATCAGCAACCTGGAGAAAATAGTTGGCAAAGTATTCCTTTATCATATAACCCTTATAACCACAGCAGATAATGAACTCATCAAGGCCATGAGCAGAATAGATCTTCATGATATGCCAGAGAATCGGCTTGCTCCCAATCTTTACCATTGGTTTAGGCCTGACTCGACTCTCTTCACTTATGCGAGTACCATATCCCCCGGCCAATATTACGACCTTCATTTCAAAGCCTCCAAATCCCTCAGCTCAATATATGTCACGTCGTTGATTATTCTTTCTTGCGCGGTCAGAAGGCAGAAAAACGCTATAACCCACGAGGCCATAGATAACGCCACCCACGAGGCCTCTTATCATCCTCAGCGCCGGAGACTTCGTCATTCTCCAAATCCGCCGGCCCCGCTGTCATCTGGGCAATTCGCTGCAGAAAACGCTTCCGCTCCTCGGTCAGGCGCTTGATCTCAACACGCTGTTCTTCCAACAATTGCGTGAGGTGCGCCTCAGATGAACTGGTATCAGATAGAGTGTTCACTTCCCGGTTCAGCATTCGTTCATGCACCAACCGACTCAGGACAGAGAGCCCGCTTTGCAACTCACGAACCTGGGCTTCCAGAACCCGCAAACCGTCGACATCCCTGGACCCTTCTGCGACCGTAAAAGCCGGAACGGTTTCCTCAATTCCCGGAGCGGAAACCGTAGCTGTTGCAAGCGCTGAAAAGCCGCTCTCTTCCTGGCTTTTGACAGCCTCTTCCACCATAGCTCCTGTAATGACACTCACTTCGTCAGCGTAGGCGTAAACCAGACATGCGTCACACAACAAGTTAATCAGGCGGGGAGTACCCTGGGTGTGTTGGAAAATAACATCCACGGCATTTTCAGTAAAAATATTCCGGCTATCTCCTTCTCCTGACGCAACTTCAAGGCGGTGCTGAATATAGAGTTCTGTTTCTTTTTCTGTTAAAGGAGTCAGATGATAATGAACAGCAATGCGTTGGGCCAACTGTACCATACGGGGGTGAGACAATTTATGGCGTAATTCCGGCTGCCCCACCAGGACGATCTGTAATAAATAATCCTTGGCAGTCTGCAAATTTGATAAGAGCCTGATCTCTTCCAGGATTTCAAGGCTCAGGTTCTGGGCCTCATCCACTATCAAGACCACGTTGTGGTCCTGGGCGTAATGATCTATCAGAAAAGTGTTCAGACGGTCCAACTTTTCGGGCCGGCTGGTTCCCGCCACGTCTTGGTCAAATTCCTGGAGCACGAGACTCAGAAACTCATCAGGTCCCACTGTAGTATTAAAAATCGAGGCCACTTCTGTCTTATTATCAAGGCGTTGAAGCAACGCCTTGATAAGAGTCGTCTTTCCCGTACCGATCTCACCACTGATAACAATAAATCCGGCTCTATGGAGAAGACCGTATTCGAGGTGAACCAGGGCCAGACGATGCTGACGACTCAAATAGAGATATGCTGGATCAGGAAGAATTGTGAAGGGCTTCTCACGAAACCCAAAAAAGGCTTCATACATGGTAATTACTCAGGTATTTAGGTTGAAGGTAGAAGGTGAAGGAAGGCTGACAAATAATAATTGGCCTTCAGTCTGAACACCTAATTTTGTGTGATCGCGCATATTTTGTCCCCAAAAACCTTCCACCTTCAGCCTTCCACCTATCAACCTTTTTTATTGATAATATTTCTCATAGCCCCGCCATTCAGCGAACTCACTACGTACCCCATTCAATACGGTTCCCAGAATAGGACGACCCTGCAAGAGTTCAAGCGATCTTTTCAGGTCTTCCTCTTTTGTCTCTTGACTGCGAACTACTATAATGACGCCATCTGAAAAACGAGACAGATACAAAGCATCTGAAAAACCGAGTATGGGCGGGCTGTCAAATATTATATAACGATCGGAATAACGCTCCTTGATTTCTCGCACAAAACTGTGCATAGCCGGAGCATTCAGGAAATCCGAAGGGTACTGTTCAGCCTTGCCGGCAGGCAGCAGTGTCAAGCGGGGCGTACCGGGATTGATCAACAACTCAGATAGAGGTATTCCCTTGGTAAGGTGCTCGTAAAGCCCCGGTTCCTGAGACAATCCAAAGTAACTATGCACAGCGGGCCGGCGCAAATCCGTGTCAATAAGCAATACTGTGCGGGTTTTCTCGCGGGCTAGGCTGACAGCAAGATTGACTGCCGTGAAAGTCTTTCCTTCGCCCTGCCCTGAACTGGCAACCAGTATGGAATTATAGCCGTCCTTGGACAAGGCCTCCAAAACTCGTACGCGAAGCAGATTATATTGCTCAATTACGGCGGGTGAAATGGATGGAGTCAATACTCCACTCTTTCTGAGGACCGCTTCATCCACCTTTTCGACCCGAGTCTGAGCATATTCCAGATCCGTAAGTTTTTGCCGGGTCTCAACAACACGGGCATCCTTGTCACCACGGTCCTGTTTGGCCCGTTTCAAGGCCTTTTCCAGCCTGCTCATGACCCTTCACCTCTCTTCATCTTTGAGTGCATCTTTGACTCTTCTTTCACATCGGGAATAACTGCCATTACAGGGACACCTGTGATCCGCTTGACATCCCTTGCAGTCCTGATACTCGTGTCGGAGAATTCCCGAACAGCTCCCAGGCCGACCCCTGCACCCAGACCCAGAATAAAACCAATTAGGACAATGGCCATTCGATTCGGTTTGACTGGTTTTTCAGGCAACTGAGGTGGATCCACAACTGTGAATTTCTCTCCGACTTGACTCTTTTCCAGGCCTTCGGCCTGACGCGCCTCCATAAGTTTTGCCGAGGTCTCCTTATATTTTGTTTGAGCAGAACTGTAATCCCGGACCAAATCCTGGTAGTCCTGCTCCACCTGAGGCATCTTCTCCAGTCGTTTGACATATTGCTGCCACTTAACATCCAGCTCTTTGCGCTGAGTCTGCAGTGATTCCAGCTCTATCTCCGTGCGCTTGACTTGAGTCTGGAGATTGATATATGCCGGATTGGTGGGTCCGCTGTCAGCAGGATCAGCACTGCCGGCTTCATCAGCCTGACTATCCGCCAAGGCAATCTTAATGTCGGAGATTTCCTGCTTCAGGCGCAGCATATCCGGATGTTTTTCAGTGGTATGGTTGCGCAAATCCTCCAACCGGGCTTTTTTGTCATTCAGCATTTCCTTTAGATTCCTGCGCTTATCATACACACTCACCGTCTTTTCCAATTCTTCAATCTCGCGTCGTATCTTAATGACGTCCGGATGCTTGAGTGAAAGACCGGCCTCCAGGGAAATGGCCTGGCTTCGGAGAAGCTTTAACCTGTCACGAGGCTCCCATACCTGGCCACCCGTTAACAGGACATTGGGTGAAATCGTTGCCAACTGTCCCTCCAGATAGACCTTGCGATCCCCCAAGGCCAGCATTTTGGCTTCAATGCCTTCGATCTGCCGACGAACTTGCCGCTCAGTTTCAAGATTCAGCCGCATCAACTCAGGCAACTCAGTCAGGTGTCCCTCCTTGAAGCGGGCGATCTTTTCTTCCAATAAACGGGTCGTGTCGCGATAATCCTCCAGTTGTTGCTCCAATATATTTGTTGTTGTCTTGGCCAGATTCTCGCGAATGCTTTTGTTGTATTCCAAAAACAATGAGGTCAAACGCTTTGTGACCTGAACGACCTTTTCAGGATCAGTGCCCTCATAAGACACTGTAAAGGCCACATTTACCTCAACTTGCCGCTCCGTACGCCGGCTGGGAACCATGGCGCTTACCATTTCCACTAAGATATCTTCGCGCATTTTACTCAAAATGTTCTCAACCGGCTCTTTACCCTGGAGGTCAGGGTAAAGCTGAAAGTCCTTAATGATCTGTTCCAGGGTCTGCCTGCTCAGGATCTGCTCAGTTATGGTCTTGATACGTTCTTCGGCATAGCCGGTAACAGTGGTACGAACCAGGTCTTCCGGGACCTGTTGAGATTCAATCAGAATCGTGGCCTTTGACTGATATATGGCAGGTAACAGATAGGCAACCACTGATGCAATGCAAAGAATCACCAACCATGGCACGACGATGAACCACTTACGCCTCCGCAAAAAGACCATATAGTCTTGTAATGTCTGAGGCCCGTGATCTGCTTCAGTCATCTTTTCTCCTAAATCTGTCGCCATCACGAGGATGACGGGTTGTCCCAAATTATGAGTTACAATATCCTGAAATCTCCGGCAGACTTGCCAATTGCATAATCCGGGGGTATTGCCTTAAATTAGCCGCTTTCGGCAGGACTTCTCTGACAGGATGAACAGGATTTTCATTTATCCTGTTGATCCTGTCAAAAAATGGGGGTTCTTATACTATCGAGTTATTTACCAATCTTCTAATCGAGAATAAAAATTCAGGGAAATCCAGACTAAATTCCTTCTGGTGTTTCGATCAACCCTCTGGTCATCCAGAAATCTGTGTTGATAATATATTCCAATATCGGCGTGCTCGGTAAAACGATAGACAAGACCCGGACGAATATTAACTGTCCAGTAATCCTCGTCATCTTGATCGCCCTGAGATCTCACATCCGTGTAACTTGCGTTACCGGTGAGACTCATTCGCTCGCTCAGCCTGTACATCCCTTTCAGGGTCACACGGTCGCGATCTACTGTTTCACCAATTCCGCTTGGATAAACGTCCCTCACGTAACCTGCCTGCCAGTTTCCTCTTTCCAATTTACCATACGCCTCTACAGAGACCAGAAAACCGGTCTCATTAGAAGTCCCCTCGATATCGTCATCTATATGGGAGTAATAGATTCCGGCACCGGCTCGGAGATTCAGTTTCTCGGAAAAGGCGCGGTCAATGCCGCACATCAAGTTATATGAATTCGTCTCGCCATCATCAAAATCCGCATCGGAAAACGAGGGATTCACATATACATAGGTGCGGTCATCAGCCAGCAAGTAAGTGTACGTAAGGGAGATTCCGGCCGTCCGGTAGTCATCATTGTCATCTCCCTCGTAGTTGACTTTGCGAAAAGGAAGGGCCATTTCCCATGATGAACGCTCAGTGGCCTGCCAATACATAGAGGGTTCAAGTCTATATACTTTACGATCCTCACGCTGGAGCCTCACGCCTTCCTCGAACAACTCGCTATCCAAAGTCGTGTCCTTACGATAGCGACCATCAAAAGACAGGGTCAGGGTGGGTCCTACCTGACTTGAGGCCTCCAGACGATAGTACTGATTAAGGGTGTCAAGGTCACTATGGGTATCAAACTTCTGACCCAGCAATCGGGCGCTTAAACTAAAATCGTTCTGATCAGTCCTCCTTCGCCATTTCAGTTCAGGACGTATTTCGTAAATCCAGTCATGCTCTGCATAGCGGCTGGAAAAATTGATATTGTCGTCATATTTTACTCGTGCATCCACTCTGGGGTTCCACGTAACTTCTGCCGCCTCTGCGGTCGAAAGCCATACCCCTGCCAACAAACTTGTCATAAAAAAGAGCCAACATATTACCAAATGGATAAACTTCATGATGCCATCCCTCGACTTTCTTGTTCTGTTACATTACGACTACCACATCGCCGCTCTGCAACATAATGTTTTGTTCAAGATGCTTCCCCCTGGCAACGTCGCTATAGTCAAACCGTATCTTCGACTGACCTTTAGGCCCCTGTCTCAATATGGAAATCTTATCAAGGTCGGCAAATGGATTTGTACCGCCTGCCAGGCTCAGGGCCTGCATGACATTGATGGACTGCGGCAGCACAAAGACCCCCGGATTGTTTACCTTGCCGATCACATAAATTTTGTAACTCACTATCTCAACAAGAACAACAGCAATCGTAGGTGACGGAATATACTCCTTAAGACGCTTTACTATTTCCTGCTGGACTTCTACCAACGTCTTTCCTCCGGCCTTAACCTGCCCAACAAGGGGAAAGCTGAGAAACCCGTCAGGCTGAACGATGACCTGCTTTGTGAGCTCAGGGTCTTTCCATACGGATATCTCCAGGGCGTCTCCCGGACCAAGGACAAAAGACGGGACGTCTTCAGCACAAATGGGCGACGACATAACTGCCACAAGTAATAGAGCAGCAAACAATCTCAAACATCCTCTCTCCATAATCATTACACCCCTCCGAAATTCGTTTTAACAGTCAAATCCGGCTCCATACATCAGGAACATCCTCTTACTTGAATATCCAACATTTTTCACACGCCTTCTCTATTCCCGCCAGCCTCGCAAGCTTGGCGAGTGGGCAGGCAGAACTCACGAATCAACGGTTCAGTTTTTCGGTAAACCCAGAACCTCTTAACCCTTGAACCCTGAGCCTCTTAACCCGTGAACGGTTACGAAAAAAGGTTACCAGATGGACAAATTGCTTATCAACAACTAAATGGGCGAGCTACCGCCATTCGGGTGAAAATTCCCTCAATAGTAGTTATTTTCAGCAAAGTGCGACAGATAATGACTGCCTCAATATGCTGAATTGGTTACTATTTGGTCTATAGGAATGCAAGACAGAGTTTCCCTCAGTTAATATCAAGCAACTTTCACTGTGCTTTGTCCGTCAAAAACGGCCCTAATGGGCAAATCACTGGGACAAGAGCCATATCAAACCCTATCTATCATATTCCTTGCTCTCACAAAACCTTTTCTGCGGACACAAGACCATATTATTCCTCAAATGCAAACCTGACCTGATATCTAAGACCCACACCTTGCTTGTGAGCGAATTTCATCAGGTGTTCATGGAATCGCTTACGTAGCTTCCATGCTCTAGAGCCAGCCTAATCGACATTCCTTATTTATCAACTTAATTATGGACAATTTTGTGGACCAACCATGCAAGACAAAAGGAGATTTTCCCGTATGATGCGT
>CBETWD010000080.1:0-9732 GCA_965539945.1 uncultured bacterium | reverse complement strand
AATCAACAATCAACAATCAACAATCCAATAAGGAAACCCTGAACGGTGAACCCTGAACCTTTGAACGGTTACAGGTCAAGGGGTTTTACGCTTGTAGAACTCCTTGTAGTGCTGGTATTGATAGGAATCTTTAGTTCTCTGGTTTTTGTGTCTGTTGCCGGCGGGATACTTCGGTCTGAAGAGAATCGCTTTATTCAGTCCTTTACACAGACCCTGGTCCGGGCCAGGTCCGCAAGCCTGGGTAGGGGCGAGGCAGTCAGGTTTTTTATTGATGGAGAGAGCAGGACTTTTTGTGTTGAAGGCCGCAAATGGCAGAATATCCCGGAGTCCATAGAGGTAGAAGGCGAGGGAGTGGGGGAAGTGGAACCAGGTGTTCATGCAGTGACCTTTTATCCTGATGGAAGTTCAAGCGGTGGGGAAATTGATCTCAGATGGGAAGGAGGTCGTCTGGACCGGATAGTGATAGACAGGTTCCTGGGGCTGATACGCATGGAGCGTATTTTATCGTGACAATCACCAAATCTTCATCAGGCTTCACACTCATAGAGGTCCTGGTTGCTACGGCAATAATGGGTATTTCGCTTGGGGTGTTGCTTTCGGGCTTTGCGCAGGGCCACAGGCAGGCATTTAGGGGCGATATGGCCAAAGAGGCAGCGTATATAGCAGAGTCTGTGCTTTATGGATTGCCCCATGAGCTTGAATCCCTGTCTTCAAGTGAAGAGGAGGTGGAAGACCATCCCGGGTGGAGCTATAAGGTGGAGGTGCGGGATCTGGTCGTGAAGATGGCGGACCAGGAAGAGAAAGAGATGGAAGTCCCTGAGTTAAAGGAGTTTATTCTTACCGTACAACCTCCGTATAATGCTCATCCCTTTGTATTGACAAGCTGGATACCGGCAGAGTAGATATGAGGAAAAAATCAATCACCAAATCACCAAATCACCAAATCACCAAATTTTCATCAGGCTTCACACTTCTTGAACTTTTGATTTCCGTCTCTCTGATTGCTGTTTTGGTTCTTATTCTTTCCATGTCTGTTCGTACAGGACTGAGGGCCTACAGCAGGGGAAAAGAGATCAACGAACGTTTAATAGTCATATCCGCTATTGAAGGGCTTTTGGGCAGACAGCTCAGGGCCGTGGTGAGGGAGGATGGATCTGATCTCAAGGATTTTTCTGAGTTTCACGGGGAAGAGAACGAGGTCTCGTTTGTGACTACCCATGTACCGTTAGGCTCTCAGGCAGGCGGTCTTTTCAAGGTGGTTTATCGTTTTGATGAGAGAGGGGAAAAACTTATCTATGCTCAAAAGGTCATCACCAGGCCCGAAGATCTGAAAGAGGCTCTTCCTGACAGAATAGACCCGGAAGATAAAGAGGACCTGATGGAACAGGGCTGGGGCCTTTCGATTGTAAATGGGATAGATTCACTGGCCTTTACATATCAGGGTACATTGCAGGATGAATCCGCCCCTGAGGATTGGCAGGATGGCTGGAATAAAAAGGGCAAGGTGCCTGAGGCAGTGGCCATGGGTTTGGCTTTTTCCGATGATGGCGAGGAGCCTGCAACCACCTGGCGGATTTTTTATACAAATCCACTTTTGATTGTTGATTGATGGAATGATGAATTTATGAATTGACATCAGGTGACTGGTTTAAAGTGAATGAACAGAAAGGTACGGTTCTTGTATTGGTTCTCTGGGTGTTGACCCTGCTTACACTGGTCGGTGGTTTCTATGCGGTTGAGGCCAAAATCCGCAGGAACCTGGGTCAACATGCCTGGGATGCCCTGCAGGGCCGCCAGGCTGCGAGGTCTTTACTGCTTCTTGCAGCGAGCAGACTGTCTCCTCCTGGAACCGACAAGGAAGAAGCAGAGGAGAGTCTTTTTGCTGACGGGAGTGTGTATAAAGTGAGCTTTGGAGGCAGAGATGCCTGTTTTTCCCTGCAAGATGAGAATGGAAAGCTCGATCTTAATAACAGTTCAGAGGATCAGGTCAGGGAAGTAGTGAGGGCAATTCTGGGAGACGAGGAGCTTGAAGCCGCGGATACTATAGTGGATGGTATTTTGGACTGGAAAGATTCCGATAAGCTGACGAGGCTGCACGGGGCAGAGGATGATGTCTACCAAGACAGGTCTCCGCCGTACTATCCTGCTAATGGTCCATTTTACTTATTGGAGGAACTGCTTTTGGTAAATGGTATTGGCCAGGAGGCGTTTTACGGGCCTATTAGCTGGTCATCCCAGGAGGAAGACGAAGACAGCGAGGTGGTATGGCAGGGTGGTCTCTGTGATTTATTCACTGTTTACAACAAATCCGGCGATGTAAACAGGGAGTGTGCGCCGTTACCTCTGGAGGAAATTCTTAGTGCCGAACTTGGTGATAACACTACATCAACCCGTGAGGTAGTGTGTCTCAGGGTTTGGTTCGGTAGTCGTATATACCAGGTTTACTGGGATTCTCAGTCTGGGACAGAGGGGCTCAAGGTCAAGCATTGGACCGAGGCAATTACCCCGGGAAGCAAAGGCTCAAAGTGGTCAGAGAACGAAAAATAACAGGTATTTATCTGGACGAGTCCAAACTCGATGTCTTTTGTCTTAAGAGACAGCTTGGAAAATGGTCCTCTGTTGAACCGCCCCATAAGTTTGATGATACCGGGCGTTCCCTGGCAGAACAGGTAAAAGGCATACTTCAGGCCATTCATCCCTCGCGAAGGCGTAGAATATGTCTGGCCCTTCCTCGTAAGAATCTGTTTTTAAGGGAGTTAAGCTTTCCTCAGTTGGAACCGGACGAGGCGGCAAATGCAGTCCGCATGGGCATAGGGCTTCATATACACCTGAAACCGGATGAGGTATACCATGATCAATGGGCCTTCAAGCGCGGGGATGAGACCGTGGTGCTTCTGGCCTATATCCCCAGGAGTTTTCTTGATCCGGTACTTCGGGCTGTTCATGAGACAGGCCATGGCAAATCGCTTGGTCCTATATCGCCCGCGACTTTGGGGCTGGATATCCTGTTGCGCAGTAGTGCGGAAGCCTCTCTTCCCTGCGTCAGCCTCGGCCGGCAGGGAGACGGCTGGATTATCACTCTCCACGGTGTTTACGGGTGGGAAGGCTCACATTCCGTACCAGTTTCAGATGAAGAGGATGTCTCGATGGGCCTGCAAAAGCTCGTTCAACATCTCCCTTCTCCTTTCTCCAACCTTGCGATGGCACCTGTCTATGCAGTAGGAGATTCGGGTGCAGCAATTCCGGATTCTCCCCCCAAAGATCCCTGTAGTGCCATAAAGGACCTTCTGAATATCTGTGGACCGGAGGGCAGAGTCACCTGGGGGTTATGTGCTGCTTCACTGGGACTAAGTTCTTATCCTGCAATTTCTTTTCAGGAAGGTGCTCGTCATAAACCTTTTCGTTTGCGTGTAAAACCGTATCAATTTGTAGTTGGGGCTGCCGCTGTGGCAATGATATTGGTCTCAGGTTTTCAGGGTTTACAGTTACAACAGCGTGTTCACTCTGTTCATAAGATGGAACAGGAGGTTGAGGAGCTACAGGAACATCTGTCACCCATGCTGAATACCCGGAAGCAGTTGGAACAAATTGAAAATCAGCTCAAGGACCTGGGAGACTTCAGGGTTGAAAGGCCTTCTGAGCTGGAGGTCTTAAAGGCCATGGCTGAGCTTACGCCCCCACAGACCTGGATAAAAAACTTCAATCTTAAAAAGGACAGGCTAAAGGTCACTGCCGAGGGTGGTTCAGCAGTAAAGACCATGGGAAAATGGCGTCAGAGCCCTCTTTTTTTAGAAGTCAAACTTATATCTCCTGTCACAAAGGACAGGCAGCAAAGGGAACGTTTTACAGTGGAGATGAAGCTGGCCGGCGGAAAAGGAGGGGCGAGTAGTGGGAATTAGTCGTCAGCTCTCCAGTAGAAGAAGTCTCTTATTACGTTATGGTTTATTGGTAATAGGATTTATACTCTGGTACAGCCTGATCTGGAATCCATTATCCGGCAAAATCGAGGAGTCGGGCAGCAGGCTTGAGACCCAGGAGGCAAAAATCGGGCGTTTGAAGCGGGACATCAAACGCCATCGTGGTATAGATAAGCGCGTTATGCAGTCGGAGCAGAGACTCGCGACTGCTGAAAAGGGGCTTATGCCTGGTGATACTCCCCAGCTTGTAGCATCCAATTTACAGGATATTTTGCTCAAGATGGCCTCTGAAGCCGATCTTCAGGTAATCACTTATAAAACAGGCCGGGTCCGCAAATGGAGAGGTTATCAACTAGCCATAGCTACTTTTAGTGCCAAGACAGATATTAAGAAGCTGGTCAAATTTCTGAAATTATTAGACGATGACCGCAGGGTATTTCGAATACAGAATATGAACCTTGTCAAGGTAAAGGGGCGGAATCCACATCTCAGGGTCAATCTCGAAGTGGAAGCTCTTTTTATGAAGGTCGGGTCTAAGAGGTAAGGTCAAGATGAGAATACGAGATTGGAGATGGATGGTCTGGAGCTTCGTTATCATATGTTTTTTGGGGTCCATTCAAAATTTGGCGTTTGCCCAGGATCCCATTACGCAGGAGAGCCTGTTAGACGAAGGTGAAAATGGCTTAAATGATTCTAATGCAACTATAGTAAAGTCTCCCTTTTCAGGAGCCAAACCAAGTGAACGTCGTCAAATAGACGTTACTCTGGATAATATGGATATATATCCTGTCCTGGATCAGGTCCTGGGGCGCATTTTGGAGCTTAACTATGTTGTAGATCCAGCCATTAAGGGGACAATTTCACTTAATATCAATGGCGACTATACCAAGAGTGAGTTCCTTGATCTTTTCAATTCCATACTACAGATACACAACCTGGCTGTAACCCGCGGCGCCCAAGGTCTTTATAAGGTGGTTCGGAAGGCAAACAGTGCCAGGGCCGGATCAGAAGTGGTAAACATCGGAGAACGGGTCTCCCATCCGGGAGACGTAATCAGTGTTTTTCAACTTCAGTATCTCTCGGCAGCCCATGTAATCGCAAATCTCAGGAATTTTGTTTCTCCAGGGGCGGTCATTGTGGCCGAACCAAGCTCCAATGCCGTTCTTTTGGTGGATACTGCGGAAAACGTGGCCAAATTGTCCAAAATATTGGCTTTAATGGATACGGATCTTTTTAAGGATATACATTGGCGTTTCTATACTCTGGAGCACACCGATGTGGATGATCTGTCGAGAGACCTTGATAAGATATTCAAAACAAAGGGGCTTTATATAAGGCCCGGTATTGATCAGGGCGGTCTTCAGATCATGCCTTTAAAGACCATCAACTCCTTGCTTGTAGTGACTAAGTGGGAGGAAGTCCTGGATGTGGTAGGCCACTGGGTGACCCAACTGGATCAGGGACAATCGGCGAAAGGGGCTCGCGTATATGTCTATTTTGTTAAAAATGGGTTGGCCAAGGACATAGCGGATTTACTCAAGCAGGTTTACGGCGGAAAGAAATCCACCAAGCCTTCTTCAACTAAAAAGACTGTATTAGTAGAGCGCGAGAAGAAAGTCGAGCAAGCAGAAACAATAGTCAGTGGCGAGCTTTCAGGCGAAGTAGAAATTATTGCGGATGAGGTCAACAACGCAATCCTTATAAAGGCCAGGCCCAAGGACTATGCCATTATGGCCGGCGTCCTGAAGCAGATAGATGTTGTCCCGAGGCAGGTACTCATAGATGTTATGGTTGTAGAAGTCTCACTGGATGATGAAATCCAGTACGGTGTGGAGTGGTTTTTCAAGACTCACCTGGGGAACCGCCCTGGAAATGTTGCACTTACGGATACAGATCTCGGGAACTTGGTTAAAGATAAAGATCTCGGTAAAGGCATCGGAGGCTTTGCCTACAGTCTGTATAGTTCAGGTGGCGATCTTCGAGCCTTAATTAACTTGTTGGCTACGGAAACTGATGTGAACATACTGTCAGCGCCCAACATCCTCGCTGTGGACAACAAGGAATCCAGTATCGAAGTAGTGCACGATGAACCTACCGTAACCAGTGCGAGTTCGAGTACGGAGGGGGAACGCGATACCACGACCATTCAGTACAGGGAGGTTGGCATAAAACTCCATGTAACTCCCTGTATTAACGAGAGCGGGCTCGTTCGGATGGAGATAACCCAGGAGGTCAGCTCTCTCCTTAAAGAAAGAGAGGTGGGGAGTGTCAAAACTCCTTCCTTTCAGAGCCGGAAGGCAACGACCAACCTGGTGGTAGAGAACAAGCATACTATTGTGATAGGTGGCTTAATGCAGACACATCAAGAGAAAAGCCACAGCGGCATCCCCTTGCTCAAGGACATCCCGATCCTGGGGTATTTGTTTGGAAGCAAAGGCTACACAACCAGGAAGACAGAGCTTCTGTTTGTTATTACACCTCACGTGATCAAGACCCAGGAAGAGGCAGACGCCCTGACTGTGGAGTTTGCCAATAAGGTGCAATCCCTGAGGAAAGTATTAGAGCAAAAAGGCGTGCTTCAGGAAAAGGGAATATTAAAACAGGAAGGCATGCTTCAGGAAGGGGATGTGGTGAAGACGGAAGACTGATGCCGACAGACTACACACATAACAGAGCTTTTTTTGGGAAGAGGTCGTTTTCCGCCCTAAGTGCTTCAATATTCAGGCCTGGTGATTCTAAAAGGCATTGGGCCGTTTTATTAATGGCTGCTATTTGGTTTTCTATTTCAGTATTATCGCAATGCCTTGAACCCGGGGCTGTTTATGCCAAAGAATCTGAGGTTGAGCTTGGTCCCTATGAAGTCATTATCAGCATGGATCCATTTGATCCTGAGCGAGGCAAAAATCAAGCTGTAATCTCAGTAGTAGAGAAAGATTTGAAAGGCCGGTACCAGGTCTATGGTACTATTATTGCCGGAGAAATGCGACAGGCCTTTCTTATGGTTGAAGCTTCCAAGCCTGCCCCCGGCCCGTACAAAAAAGCGGTTAGGGGATCTCAAAAAAACTTGCGTACCGTAACTGTTGGGGACATTGTTGATGGCTGGCGTGTAGCGGATATAACAGCTCAAGGTGTTAAGTTTGAATCAGATGGGGAATGTGTTGAAGTTGGTATATTTGATGAAGCCAAGAGAGAGAGAAAGGCCACAGCTCCGGTTGCCTTGCAGACTCCCCGTCCAAAGCCGGAGGTAAGGCGGGCTCCTAAATCAACACCAGCAAAAGAGCCTTCCTCCGGCAAGTCCGCTTCCCGTTCTCAAAAAAAGTCTGTCAAAAAGACTTCACCAGACTCAAAGAGGCTTGCCACCAAAGAATCTCAAGAAATAACTGAGGAGACAGGGAGTGGTAAGCGCCCTAACGTCACTATTCCGCCTGCACCCTCGGATCATCCTTTCCTGGAGCTAATCAAAAAGGCAAAGGAAGAGTAACCGCTGCGCACAATCAGACGGCTTTGTGAGCTGTTCTTGTTTGAATCCGCAGATTACGCAGATTACACGGATTACTCAAATTATTATGAAGGATGATGCGAAATCTATAGGGTTTAATTATCTGCTTGTGATTTCCCTTAAGCATGCTTTAAGATTTCCGGGATCCTCCCCCTGAAATACTGAAGCAGATCCTTCAGGAAGACACTTCCTTATCAGGTTGCCGAGCACTTTTTTTGGGCCAAGCTCAATAAAGTTTGATATCCCGTCCCGGTCCATGTTCATTACGATTTCATACCACCTGACAGGCGAGTATATCTGCTTCTTCAGGAGATCCTTGATTTCCTCCGGGTCTGACTCAGGCCTTGCCGTGACATTGCTGTAAATCGGGATTTCGGGTTTACAAAAAGAGACTTTATCCAAAATTTCAGAAAAGCGCCTTGATGCCTCCTCCATAAGGGGACTGTGATAGGCGCCGGAGACCTTCAGTGGAATCGCCCTTGCCCTTTTTGCCTTAGCTTCCTTGCACAGATCGCCGACAACATCCGTTTCTCCGGTGACTACGATCTGCTCCGGCGAATTGTGATTAGCCAGGACCAGGATGCCTTTTTTTGCAATGGGCGCGATCAATTCCTCTAACTCTTTTCTGCTGAGACCGATCACAGCAGCCATGGCCCCTGGGTTTTTATCCCCTACTTCCTTCATAAGCCTGCCCCTGACATGGACCAGTTTGAACGTGTCTTCAAGGCTAATGACCCCGGCGGCCCACAGTGCCGGATACTCTCCCAGACTGTGTCCTGCTGTTGCCGCCGCCTTTAATCCTGTATTTCTGGCGGCCATGCAGCAAATGATCTCTACAGCGGTCAGACAAGGCTGGAGATTTTCAACCCGGGTGAGTTCTTCCATTGGTCCTTCAATGCAGAACTTCTTCAGGGGAAGCCCTGTCAACTCTTCCGCCACGGAAAAGACATGGGCTGCATCAGAAACCGTTTCCAATAAGGCCTTGCCCATTCCAACATATTGAGAACCCTGTCCTGGAAAGACAAAGGCCAGATCACTTTTCATTATTAGAATTCCTCCACGAATTAGCCAACCTCATCCACCTATGCTGGACATACTCCGGGTGCAGGATAGTTTTTCTTTATCCGAAAATTCTTCTAATCCTTTTGGCTTTTTTAATGCGGCCTGATGGAAAAAAAGAGCCAGCTCCTCTGTGTTCAGTCCTTGTTGCAAGGCCTTTTTGACATCTACCTCCTCGTCAGAGAACAGGCACAATCGAAGACGTCCCTCTGCAGTGAGGCGCAGGCGGTTACAATTATTGCAGAAATGGTGGCTTAAAGCGCCGATAAATCCCACACTTCCCAGGGCCTTATCCAGCACATATTCACTTGCCGGTCCGGCACTGTGTGATTTGGGCAATGGGCGCAGTTTTCCAAATGCGTCCTCTACCTGATTTCTGATCTTATCACAACTGATAAATCTGGCCGGATTCCAGAAAATATCATGGCCGACAGGCATGAACTCTATAAAACGAACCTGCACGGGATATTTCAAGCTCAGTCCTGCCAGGGCTGTTATTTCATTGTCATTTATGCCTTTCATGATCACTGAGTTGATTTTTATCGGGGAAAATCCCTTTTCCAGGGCCTTTTCTATGCCCCGCCACACCTGCTCAAATAGATCAAAGCCGGTAATATAGGCAAATCGTTCCGGGCTCAGGGAATCAAGGCTGATGTTAATATGCCTGATACCTGCCTTGAATAGGCCATCTGTATATTCCTCCAGCAGGACACCATTTGTAGTGATACAGATTTCTTCAAGCCCGTCAATCTCAGTCAGTCTTTCCGCAAGGCTTATTAGGTCCCGCCGGACCAATGGTTCGCCACCCGTAAGGCGCACTTTTGTGACACCAATAGTGGCGAGGGTGCGGCAAATTTTAAGAATTTCTTCATAGGTGAGGATTGAATCATGAGGCAACCAGGAGAAGTTAATCTGAGGCATGCAGTACTGACATCGAAGATTGCATCTGTCTGTTACTGAGAGCCTGAGATAGGTCAACCGCCTGCCGTATCGGTCAACCAGGGTATTTTTTTCTTTTCTCACCGGATCAGCCAGCTTACCATAAAAGACTTTTTTATTAGCCACAGACCCACACAGACCCACACAGACAAACACAGACGAAATAGAGTTTCATATGCAGGGGCGGAGAAATACCTCGCTGCAACCCACCGAACTGTACGTTCCTAAGCGTTTATAGGGTGCTGCAGATGCGAGGCGGAGGATACGCAGACGTACTTCCTGTACTTCAAGTGCCCGGCAACAAAGCAGATGCGGTGC
>CBETWD010000079.1:0-9752 GCA_965539945.1 uncultured bacterium | reverse complement strand
CAAGGGCCTTTGTGGAAAGGTACCTTCACCTCGCGATCGAATCTGTTTTTGATATCGCCAATCACCTAATATCATTTCATGACTGGCGGGAACCAGACAGCTATCGGGATATTTTCGTAATTTTATATGAAAACAAAGTCATACCAAAAGAAACCCTGCATTCATTTCAAGAAATGGCATCTTTCCGCAATATACTGGTTCACCGGTATGAAAAAATCGATGCTGAAATTGTATTTGGAATTTTCAAGAAACGCCTTGTGGACTTCGATCTGTTTGGATCACTAATAAAAAACTGGGCTGAAAAACAGTAAAGTAAGGGCCTGGGAAAAAATAAGTTAGCCCCCCCCCAAAGACTTAAGTAGTGCCTGAACGGGAACCCTAAATTTTGCTTTCTCAATTTAGGTCAGGGAAAATTAACATATTAAGGTTACTTCCTTTTTTAAATTCAAAATTTAGAATTCAAAATTGTGTCTGAAAGGCCTTTTCGTTCAGACACTAAGTAGTTTAATTTTTTGAATATCAAGTTAATCCAGTTTAACCAAAATGATAAAACCGACAAACAGAATCCCCATCTCCTCAATCATCCTTGATGAAGATATTTATCCGAGGAAGGGGATCGATCACAGGCGTGTCGGCATATTTGCCGAAAACATCAGGGACTGGTTCAAGTTTGAGCCCATTGAACTCGAGCCAGAGCCGGACAGAACGGGCTAATCCCTTCAATCCTGGGAGGCATTGCGGAGCTTTGAAACTCGAAAAAGTCTGCCGATGCCGGGTGGGGGGTGAACAATTACGGCAGCAGATGGGATTTTTTCAGCATAATCAGCTATTATTTCACCTGGATCTTGACATAACGATCAATTAGCGGATAGGTTTGATGATCATCAAGGACATCTATGGTTTTAGTTAAGAGTTAAAAATTAAGAGTTAAAAGTTAGGAATTAGGAAAAGCAAATGCCTGAAGGCAACAATAAAAAATCCGGTGCGGTTATGGTGCTGGGCGGTGGGATCGCAGGAGTTCAGACAACTTTGGATCTTGCCGACCTTGGCTACTACGTTTACCTGGTGGAAAAAAAGGCCTCTATCGGTGGGGTTATGGCCCAGTTGGACAAGACCTTCCCTACCAATGACTGCTCGTTGTGAATACTGGCACCGAAGTTGGTTGAGGCCGGTCGGTCTCCGAACATAGAGATCCTGACAAATGCCAGGCTGGAAACCCTGGAGGGAGAGCCGGGGCGGTTCACGGCTAGAGTGCATCAGGAGCCTCGTTTCATAGACGATGACAAGTGCACGGCCTGTGGTACATGTACAATGTATTGCCCTATGCCGATTGTTGATCTGTACAATGAAAGACTGAGTATAAGCCGTGCGCCTCACATAGACTATGTCCAGGCCATTCCATCCAGCTACTACATAGACCCCAAGGCCTGCCTGAGAATAAACTATGAGACCTGTAATCTCTGTGCTCAGACATGCACGGCCCAGGCTATAGATTTCAACCAGAAACCCAGGGAACTGAGCCTGGACATCGGAGCGGTGGTCCTGGCCCCGGGGTTTGGAAGGATAGACCAGTCTGTTCTGGAAAAGTACGGTTATGGACGTTTCCTCAATGTGGTCACAAGCATGGAGTTTGAACGATTGACCTGCGCTTCGGGGCCGACAGAGGGTCACATAGTCCGCCTCTCCGACAAGAAGCCGCTTAAGAAAATAGCGTTTCTCCAGTGCGTGGGTTCAAGGGACGAGACATGCGGAAACGGCTACTGCTCCACTGTCTGCTGCATGTATGCCATAAAAGAGGCCTCTGTTGCAAAGGAGCACAATCCGGATCTTGACATCGCCCTTTTCTTCATGGATGTCCGGACCCAGGGAAAAGGCTTTGATGCCGCAAGGGAGCGGGCTGAGGATAAATACGGATTCAGGGTCATAAGGGCCAGGATTCCCAGGGTAGACCAGGTAGACGGACAGCTTGCCCTTACCTGGACGACAGATGACGGAAAGTCCAGTTCAGAATTATTTGATATGGTGGTTCTCTCAGAAGGACTTAATGCCCCGAAGGACGCAAAGGCAATTGCGGAGATCGCCGGGATAGAACTTAATCACTATGAATTCTGTAAGACATCTATGGATTCACCCCTTGTTGCAAGCCGTGACGGGGTCTATGTGGCAGGGGCCTTTCAGGGACCCAAGGACATCCCGGAGAGTGTCACCCAGGCCTCCGGTGTGGCAGCCATGGCTTCGGAACTCCTGTCAGAAGTCCGGAATACCCGCACTGTTACCATATCATACCCTGAAGAGGACATGGCCCTTGCGTCTGAAAAACCCAGGATAGGTGTATTTGTCTGTCACTGCGGGGCAAATATTGCCGGTGTTGTAGATGTTAAAGCGGTTAGAGATTATGCAAGTACGTTGCCGGGTGTAGTATTTTGCAAGGACACTCTCTACTCCTGTTCTCAGGATGCCCTGAAGGGCGTAGCTGATAAAATAAAGGAAAATCGGCTTAACCGTGTCGTCATTGCCGCCTGTTCCCCCCGCACCCATGAACCCCTTTTCCAGGAGACCTTAAAGTCAATTGGTTTAAACCCGGCGCTCATCGAGATGGCCAACATCAGGGATCAGTGTTCCTGGGTCCATTCACAGGAACCAAGGGCCGCAACTGAAAAGGCCAAGGATGTTGTCCGGATGGCAGTGGCCAAGGCAGGGCTCCTGGAACCTCTGGAACAGACAACTGTGGACGTATCGCCTAGTGCCTTGGTGATAGGAGGCGGTGCAGCAGGTATGACGGCAGCACTCAGCATCGCAGACCAGGGCTTTGAGTGCGTGTTGGTGGAACGAAGCGATCAACTGGGAGGTAATCTGAGACGGCTTGTCTGGACCATGGATGGGGAAAAGGCGTCGAAAGTCCTGGATGACCTGATAAAGAGGGTGGACGGACATCCCAGGATCCAGGTAATGCTGCAGGCTCAGGTGGAGGACGTCTCCGGTTTTTTTGGTAATTTTACTTCTTCCATTGTTCAGGGAGAACATGCCGTGGTTGTTAATCACGGCGTGATAATCCTTGCCACCGGAGGCCAAGAATACAGCCCCAAGTCTTACCAATATGGCAAGAATAACCGGGTAGTTACCCAGCTTGAACTTGAGGCAAATTTAGCTAAGGGTAAGGGCATACTGAAAAATGTAAAAAATGTTGTCATGATTCAGTGCGTGGGCAGCCGCGGGGAAGATATGAGTCACTGCAGCCGGCTGTGCTGTACTCAGGCCATTAAAAATGCGCTTAAACTCAAAAAGATTAAACCAAACATCAGAATCTATTGCCTCTATAGAGATATGCGCACCTATGGTTTTTCTGAAGACTTATTCCAGGAAGCCAGAAAAAAAGGCGTAATATTCATAAGATACAAGCCTGACCGCAGACCTCAAGTAATAGAGCAGGACCGGAAAATTAAGGTCCGGGTCTTTGACCATCTCCTAAAAGATGAGATTGATATATCCGCGTGCCTTGTGGTGCTATCCGTTGGCATTGCTCCAGGAGATAATGGGGTTCTGGCCAAGGTCATAAAGACCCCTCTGACTCCGGAAGGTTTTTTCCTTGAGGCCCACGTAAAACTGCAGCCGGTTGAACTGGCTTCAGAAGGCATATATTTATGCGGATTGGCCCATGGGCCTAAATGCCTTGATGAATCAATAGCCCAGGCAAAAGCAGCCGCAGCAAAGGCCGCCATACCCCTGGCAAAAGGGAAAGCAGCGGTTGCTCCCATAGTCTCAAGAGTTGACAGGGACACCTGTATCGGGTGTGGAATCTGCGAGAGCCTTTGTCCCTTTAATGCCATTCGTCTCTTCAAGGTAAATAAGCGGCGCAAGGCAGAGACCATAACCGCATCCTGTAAGGGCTGTGGAATATGTGCATCACATTGTCCTACACTTGCCATCAGTATGGGTGGATTTACGGACGAGGCCATTATTGCCCAGATTCATGCCTTTGCAGGAGAGAAATGCGTTTGAAAAGAAATAATAAAGGAGAAAATTATGACCGCGGAGGTCTTTAATCCGCACATCTTGGGCTTTTTCTGTCACTGGTGCTGCTATGCCGCAGCCGATGCGGCAGGCGTGTCACGATACCAGTATCCACCCAATGTCAGGGTTATCAGGGTTATGTGCACAGGCAGGATAGATGTCAGGTTTATCCTGGAAGCCTTTGGATGCGGTGCTGACGGCGTTTTTACCGGCGGCTGACACCTGGGAGAGTGTCATTACCAGTCTGGTAATTACGAAGCAATGATAATAGCAGAGACTTGCCGTCAAGCACTTAAAGATGCAGGCGTGAATCCTGACCGCATGGCCCTTGAGTGGGCCTCGGCTGCTGAAGCTCCCAGATTTGTGGAACTTATTACAGGGTATGTGTCAGACATAAAGTCCATGGGGCCCTTAGGTACTGCTGAGGGTGAGAAGGGAAAAGATGTAATTCGCATGCATTTAAAGGCCGGAATCAAAGCGGCCTCAGCACGAAAGGTACGCACTTCTCTTGGTAAATTAGCTAAAGATATGAACAAGTCGAATGACTACAGCCCTCAGGTCATTTCAGAGGGAGTGGCAAACAAAGTCCTTCCTGCTTTCCGCAAGGAAAGACTCACTCAGGAAATACGGCTTTGCCTTGCAGAACAGGGCCCATGGAAAAGTGCCGACCTGTGTGAAAAAACCGGTGGTGGCAACAAAGAGATAGAAAAAATCCTGGAGACCCTTTCCAGGAAGAAATTGGTGAAAAAGAAAGGGTCGAGCTGGTATTAAATTATGGCTATACAGTCTTCGAAGTTGAATAATTCATTTGTGTCAGAACTGTCCAATTTGAAAGGATGCTCTTCCCTGGCCCAGTGCTATGCATGTGGTTCATGCAGCGGTGTGTGCCCGGTGGAGAAGGTAGTGCCGGGATTTGATCCCAGAAAGATAGTGCACATGGTGGTCCTTGGGCTTGAAAAACAGCTCTTGAGGTCGGATATAATCTGGGCCTGTTCCCAGTGTCAGAGCTGCGTAGAGGTCTGTCCCCAGGGAGTTCGTTGCAGTGATGTGATCAAGGCCCTGCGGGATGAGGCCCTCAAACAGGGTCTGGTGGATCAGGAGCGTCTGGCGAATCTGGGGCTCCTGGCAAAAGTAGATCCTGAGAAATGCGTGGCATGCCTCACATGCGTCAGGTTCTGTCCCTTTGGCGCACCCCATATTGCTGATACAGGACAAGCGTATATTGAACCGGAGCTTTGCAAGGCCTGTGGTATATGCGTCATGGAGTGTCCTGCCGGGGCCATTACCCTGGCCCCATCACTTGAACAGAGAGGACTGGATAATTTGGTGATTTGGTGATTGAGTGATTTGGTGATTGACTGGGCGAAGAAATGTTGAAGGAGGAAGGTAGAAGGTGGAAGGTAGAAGGCTGAAGGTAGAAGGTGGAAGGTCAATTATTAATTGTTAACCCTTCTCTACCTTCAGCCTTCAGCCTTCAACCTATCCACCTAAATAAAAATGAGCAAACAAATGAATAACAATCACCAAATCGGACGGATCGTGGCCTTTTGTTGCAACTACACGGCCAGTGTTGCGACTGACACGTTGAGGGACGCAGGTCTTATTCCGGAAAGTCTGGATGTAAAGAAGCTGCCATGTACTGGCCGTATTGAGGTGCCTGCACTGTTAGATGCCTTTGAACAAGGTGCTGAGGCAGTATTTGTGGCAGGTTGCCGCGCAGATGAATGCCATAACCTGTCCGGCAGCAGGCGGGCCGAAAAAAGAGTTGGTTATACAAAAAAGCTCCTCAAGGAACTGGATATTGATCCGGGCCGGATTGAGATGTTCTTTGTTCACTGTGGTGAGACCCAGCCCATTGTGGAGGCAGTAAGGGAGATGACAGCACGGATCTCAAAATTAGAGCGACTGCATAGTACTTAAATTGAGCGATTAGCCTTTAGCGGTTAGCTATTAGTTTAATAATTACAGTATGTTTTGCTATTACAACCACTTTTCAAAGCTAAAAGCTAATGGCTAACAGCTAATCGCTGAACTTAGATAGTACCTAAGTCGGGAGAGATATCACTATGATAATTGCTGAACAAAAGCCCTTGGATGAAATCCTGGAGATGATCTCCAAGATAGAAAGGCTGCTCGTCCTTGGATGCAGAGGTTGCGTGGCAGTATGTTCTACCGGCGGTGATAAGGAGGTGGGTGTTCTCGCCTCTGCGCTGCGCCTCGGGAGAAAGAAGGCTGGAAAACCAATAAAGATTGATGAAGCAACTTACGTTAGACAGTGCGATCCGGAGTATTTGGAGCCGCTGAAAGAAGATGGAAAAAACTACGACGCAGTGCTTTCAATGGCCTGCGGGGTCGGTGTTAATTTTATCGCAGACCGTTGCCCTGACATCAATGTGTTGCCTGCCCTTAATACATCATTTTATGGTGCCAATCTGAGCAGCGGTGAATGGGCCGAGATGTGTGCCGGTTGTGGGGCCTGCGTATTACACCTGACCGGCGGACTTTGCCCTGTCGCAAGATGTGCCAAGAGCCTGTCCAACGGGCCCTGTGGAGGGTCTGTGGGAGGCAGCTGCGAAATCAATAAGGATCTGCCTTGCATATGGCACCAGATCTGTGAAAAACTGACAGGTCGAAATCAAGACCAATTACTCAGAGAGATCGTGCCCATTCGCGACTGGAGACCGTCTGGTCATGGCGGGCCGCGTCGCAGGATCAGGGAGGACTTGCTACCGTGATATCAGGAAGCAATCTAGAACAGGTTTTAACCTCAGGTCAGTTCACCGTGACCGGAGAACTCGGCCCACCCCAAAACGGCAATTTTGATGTAGTCCGTGATAAGGCCCGTATTCTCAGGGGCCATGTAGACGCTGTTAATATAACAGACTGTCAGACAGCTATAGTAAGGATGTCCAGCCTGACCGCAGGGCTTATTGCATTAGCGGAAGGTGTGGAACCTGTGATGCAGATGACCTGCAGGGACAGAAACCGCATCGGCATACAATCAGAGATCCTGGGGGCTTCGGCACTTGGTATAAAGAATCTCCTGTGCCTTACCGGAGATCACCAGAAGTTTGGAAACCATCCCCAGGCAAAGGGTGTCTTTGACATGGACTCCATACAGCTCCTGGGTATGGTCAAGGCCATGCGGGATGATAAAAAATTCCAGTGCGGTGATGAAATCAAGTCTCATGAACCAAGGCTTTTTCTCGGTGCGGCGGCAAATCCCTTTGCCGACCCATTTGAGTATAGGCCCATAAGAGTGGCCAAGAAGGTAGAGGCCGGCGCAAGCTTCATACAGACCCAGATTATTTACAATATCGAAAAGTTTGCCAGGTTCATGGAGATCGTGAGAGACCTTGGTCTCCATGAAAAAGTCTATATCCTTGCAGGGGTAACGCCCCCCAAGTCGGTTGGAATGGCGCGATATATGAAAAAATTCGTGCCGGGCCTTGATGTTACGGATGATGTTATTGAACGTCTGAAGGGCGCAAAGGATCCAAAGGAAGAAGGTATCAATATCTGCGTAGATATCATAAAGCAGGTCCGTGAAATACCAGGAGTGGCCGGGGTCCACGTTATGGCCATTGAATGGGAACAGGCGGTCCCGGAGATAGTCTCTCTTGCGGGTCTTTCTCCAAGACCGGGGGCAAAGGCAGTTGAACCGAGGCTGAGGAGCTCAGAGGCCATAGAACTGATAGTGTCTGAGGCAAAGGAAGGTGCAAGAGCGGAGACAGAGAAGGCACTTGAGCAGGCCAAGGCTGAGGCCCAGGCATCAAGGGATCTTGTCGTAAAGGAGAAAGAGAGGGTAACCTCAGAGATTTCCGGTCTCAAGAGGCAGGCAGAGGAAGCAAAGGCAATTGCCGGCCAAAAGGATACTGAAATAGAGCGGCTTACCGCAAAACTTGCTAAGACCAAGGCCGGGCAGGGACATGCCCAGGCTGTAAGGGGATTGGCCGAGGATAGGGAAAGCAGTGCGCTTTCAACTCGCGAGAGGAGCGTATTAACCTCCCTCAGGTCTGGGCTTGAGGCCCTGAGCAAAGGTCTGGGCATAAATGAGGATCAGCTTGAGGCCCTGAGGCGACTCTTTGAGGCGGAATTCCTTCTGCGCATGGATACAGCCGAACAGGTAACAGTTCCTTTTGATGAGGCTGCTGCCCCCAGGGAAAAGCTGGAAAAACCAGAGGCAGAGACCAGGCACAAGGAGGTAGTTAACCTTGTAGCCAAAGGCAATGTGCTCCTCCATAAAAATGATGCAGCCGGAGCACTTGATGCCCTTGAAAAGGCATTGGCAATTGAGCCAAAGGACCATAAGGCCAGAAAAGGACTGAAAAAGGCCAGAAAAGCCCTTGAAATCGCTGCACCGGCAGAGGAAGCAGCAGCGCCGGCCGTGCCGGAAGGAGTCCCGCCGTGTCCTGAGGGACTAAGCCCCGAAGAGTGGCAGCAAAAATGGGTGATACGCCTTGTCGCCACAGGCAATGTCTGTCTGTATAAAGGTGATGTAGATGGGGCTTTGAAGGCCTTCAAGCTGGCCCTGGAGCTGGAGCCGGACGATGAAAAGGCAAAGGCCGGTCTTCTGAAGGCAAAGGCCGGGGAAGTAGCCCCTGTGTTGGTTCCTGCCGAGCCGGAGGTACCGGAGAAAGCAGAAGTCCCGCCCTTTCCCGAACCTGAGGCCGCTCCGGTGACTGAGGAGGTAAAGGCCGAGGCAAAAAAAGAGACCCCTGTTGCAACTGCACCAACCGGAATGGAGGATCTCTCTGTTGCTGAACTTCCAAGAGAAACCAGGTCTCTTTCCGAAAGAGCAGGCCCTGTGCCAAAGGACCAGTTTACAGAATCCTGCACCGGCATCATCCGTGAGGTGAACCTGGATGAGGGTGAAAAGGCGCTGACAATCGGCGGGGCATCTACCCTGCCCTTTCATCTGTTTGAGGGAGATATGCCCCATGTGCCCAGGGTTGCCTATGAGGTCCTGGACTCAGAGCCGGAAGACTGGCCTGATGTATTGGGCAAGTATTATTCCGATGTATCTTCGGATCCGGTTGCATGGGCCAGGAAATGCACAGACGACTATGGTGCAAAGGCCATTTGTCTTTCTCTTATCAGCACTGATCCCAACGGCATGAACCGGCCCTCAAGCGAAGCAGCCAAAGTGGCCCAGTCAGTTATAGAAGGAATAGATGTGCCTGTGATCCTCTGGGGTTGCGGAAATGCTGAAAAAGATACCGAGACCTTGAGAGAGGTAACCAACCTTGTGGGCAATCGCAAGGTGTGCATGGGTCCGCTGAGTGACGCAAATTATCGTTCCTTAGGGGCCACAGCCATGGCCTTTCAACTTCCGGTTGTGGCATCTACGCCCATTGACGTAAATCTTGCAAAGCAACTGAATATTTTGTTGGAGAACCTTGGATTATCCCTGAATCAGATCTTGATGGATCCCTCTATAGGGGCGATAGGTTACGGCATTGAATACTCGTACTCAGTCATGGAGCGTATAAGGCTGGCAGCCCTGACCCAGCAGGATGAGAAGCTCCAGGTACCCTTCATATGCAATCTCGGAAGGGAAGTCTGGAAGACCAAGGAGTGCCGTTTACCGAGTGATGCCGTTTTGGGGGATCAAGAGCGCCGGGGAGTACTCATGGAGGCCGTAACCGCCTCAACTTTGCTGCTTGCCGGGGGCGAACTCATGGTAATGATGCACCCGAAAGCAGTTGCCCTGACAGAGGCACTGATAAAGGGAATGATGT
>CBETWD010000078.1:0-9752 GCA_965539945.1 uncultured bacterium | reverse complement strand
ACTACTTCACAATTTTAAGGGAAAAGCTTGGATGGGCAAAGGGTGTGGGGATGTAGAAGAGAGCTGTTAGCCTTTAGCTGTTAGCGATTAGCTAAACGCTAATGGCTAACAGCTAATCGCTCAACCTTAAGCCTCTTCCTTCTCTGAGGATGTTTCTTCACCCTCTTCACCCTTTTCAGACTTCATGTGGGCAACAAGACGTTCTTTCTCCCGTGACATGGCCTCTTTACCTGCTTCATAAGCAGATTCCAAAACAGCCTTTTTTTGATCGATCATCTCCCTGCTCTTATCAAGGAGATTACCTGTTTTGTCACGGACTTCATCTGCTACCCTATGGGCCTCACCACGGGCCGCATAGGCCTGGTCCCTTATCCGATCTCTCACTTCAGGACCTGTTCTGGGAGTAAGTAACGTGGCCAAACCGGCCCCGACAGCACCTCCCAGTAAGAATGCTATGGCCACACAACCTGCGGAATAGCGACCTTCACTATTGCTCATTTCTTGCTACCTCCTTTAAATCTAAGGTTCTCAGAAAGAAACTCCAAAGACGTCTTGATACCTGTGGCTATACTTGCTACCTGCACAGCTAATCCGGAAAGCCCCGACCTGGCAATGTCTGTTGCAACCCGGACGGTCTCGCCTGTCTCGCGTGCGGCCTCAAAAAAATCCTGTGTCTGCTGAACCTTGACCTTAATATCACCGGTCAAATTCTGGATATCCCCGGTAATTTGATGAACATTATCCAAGATCGGGGGAAGATCCTTCTCAAAAGTCCTTCCAAGGTCCTGATAGGCCTTGGCAGTATCCTTAAGTTCTACAAGGAGAGGCGTTAACTCATTCTCTATCAGGGCCAGACGCTGATTTATCTCGCTCAATGTACCCTGAGCCGTATCCTCCAGTTCTGACAGTTTAGAAACTACAGGATTAAACTGAGCCAATGTGTCGTCAATAGCAGCCTGGCTTTTGAATAAGGCCTCGTCTAAGCTCTCCAGCGTGTCTTGGACACTCTTTGATAACCTGACAAGATAAATTACAAGAAACACAAAGGCCGCAGCTATGGCAAAGAGTGCTAACGAACTTATTATAGATGACATATAGTCCCCAAAGAAGATGCCCCAAGGAAGGATATTTTTTAAACAACTCCTATAACATAGGTAACATAAACATGGCTCACTGCCTTTGCAAGCACATTTAAAAAGTCTGAAAATATTCTGTCATAAAAAAATCAGCTTGGGTCGTAACCAATACTTTTATTTATATCTCAAAAGTGGTATTAATTCTAGGGCAATTTGGAACTGTAAGCCTACTTGCAGACCGTCTCTTGCATTTTAGACCAACGTAAGGAGATGACTAAGCTGTGATCAAAATAATTATTGTTGGAATTGGTAACTGCGCAAGTTCCCTGATTCAGGGAATTCACTATTATCGTGGCAAAAACGCAGAAGATGTTATAGGCCTGATGCATTGGAAAATTGAGGGATATAAGCCCGGAGACATAGAAGTCGTTGCGGCTTACGACGTTGACAAGCGCAAGGTTGGAAAGGATGTGCATGAAGCTGTCTTTGCCGAACCTAACTGCACCAAGGCCATCTATCCGGATCTTCCCCGATCAGGAGTTACTGTGCGGATGGGCAGGATTCTGGACGGTGTTGCAGACCACATGAGGAATTATGACGATAAATTCACTTTCGTCCTGGCCGATAAACCTGAAGCAACCAAAGAAGAAGTCGTCAAGGTGCTCAAGGAGTCCAGAGCTGAAATTCTTCTGAACTATCTTCCTGTGGGCTCCGAAGAGGCCACGCGGTTTTATGCTGAATGTGCGTTGGATGCAGGGGTTGCTTTTATCAATAACATTCCGGTTTTCATCGCAAGTAATCCGGAGTGGGCGAAACGCTTCGAGGAAAAAAATATTCCTGTGATCGGTGACGACATCAAGTCCCAGATGGGTGCTACCATAGTTCACCGCGTGCTGACCGATCTGTTCAAGAAGCGAGGCGTCAAGCTGGAACGTACATACCAGCTCAATACCGGTGGCAACACTGATTTTCTTAATATGCTCAGCCGCAAACGCTTAATCTCGAAAAGAGTATCCAAGACAGAGGCTGTTCAGGCAGTGGCTGCCAAGCGTCTAAATGATGAAAACATCCATATTGGCCCGAGTGATCACGTAGCCTGGCAAAAAGACAACAAGATCTGTTTCATTCGCATGGAAGGCAAACTCTTTGGTGATGTGCCCATGAACTTGGAACTTCGCCTTTCCGTGGAGGATTCTCCCAACTCGGCCGGTGTGACCATTGATGCTATCCGCTGCACAAAACTGGCTTTAAACAGAGGTCAGGGCGGAGCTCTTTATGCGCCGTCAGCCTATTTCTGTAAACATCCCCCTCGCCAGTTCACCGACAGTGAGGCATTCCAAATGATAGAACAATTTATCAACGGTGAGTAGAGGGTAGATATTTAGTGTCTGAACGGAAAAGCCGTTCAGACACAATTTTGAATTCTAAATTTTGAATTTTGAATTAAAAAAGGATATAACCTTAATAGGTTACAGCAGCGCATCCAAGATAACTGCGCCTGCGAGGAGCAGGAAAAAGCTTGTATCAACCATAAATTCGAGTCTGAGGTTCTGCCCTATTCTCCGGCCTGAAAAAAGGCAGGAAAGCCCGAGCATCCACAGAGAAACAGGAAAAAAAGAGGCAAACCGCCAGGGGACAATACCCTGGGCTGGAAGTATCACGGACACAACCCCGAGAATCACAGAGAGTAAACCGACTAAATTAACAGCCTTTTTCTCCCCAATGAGTACAGCCAGGGTCTCGCGACCGACTATACGATCTCCCTGGACGTCAAGAACCTCCAGAAGCACAGATCTCATATAAACAACCACAGCCCCCAGAAAAAATAAGATCCAGTGAATGGGCCTGAGACACGAAATAAAACCGGTCAGGGGAAGGAGCACTGCAACCGAGGCCCATGCCAGGGCTATAAAGAAGGTCTTTGATCCTGGAAGGTTTTTCAACGCACGAATACGTCTGGGACCAGGGATTACAGGTACGGTATATAGAATGCCCATCGCGCTGATCGCCATCAGCCACAGAAAAGATGCCATACTGAGATACCAGGCAATCCCAAGACTTACAGATACAGCCAGCATAGAAGATGTATAAAATATTGCCTTGTACCGGCTGAGGAACTTGGCCCTCAGGGGATCATTGTACTCGCCGGCTTCCTGGTCCATGAACAAGTTCAGGGTATGCATGGCAAAGATGTAGCAAAAGGCCATTGCCACTGCAAAAAATGGAGGCACATCCACTCTGTCAATAATCAATGCTGACCAGGCAAGCGCTCCACCGGCAAGAGCGGTCCACAGGTTACTCTCATATAGAAACCGTACAGACCTATATGCAACCTGGTGCCGAATCGAATCAAAGGCCCCGGGCAAGGCTTCAATTTCCCTCACCACACGATTTATTATCCAGTTAGGTGTTGAAGCCCCGGCAGTCACCCCTATGTGCTTGAACCGGGACAACCTCTCTCTATCGAGTTCCTCCTCGGTCTCTACTGCCATGGCGAGCTTTCCGCATTCTGCCACTATCTCGGCAAGCCGCCTGGTATTTGCGCTCTGCTTGCCCCCCACGACCACCACCACATCCGTCTCCGAGGCAAGCCGCCTTACCTCTGCCTGGCGCCTGTGAGTAGAATTGCAGATAGTATGGAAGACCTTTCCACCTGGATAGCGGGAAAGGATCTTCCTGGACCATACCTCATACCTCTCCTGGTCTTGGGTAGTCTGGGCAACGATTATGTATCGATCAAGTTCAGGGAGGGATTCTATATCCTCCTCGGCACTGACCAGAATTCCATGGCCTTCAGCATAGCCCAATATCCCGATGACCTCAGGATGCCCTTTATCTCCTATCAGGATGCACTGATATCCCTTTCTTGCGTAACGGCGAACGACCATCTGGACATGCACTACCCTTGGACAAGTAGCGTCTATCACAGAAAAACCTGCGGCCTTTAGCCGTTCCTTTTCCTCTGGAAGAACCCCGTGGGCCCTGATAATAACAGTGCCTTTTCCCTTTTCGGGGATTTCTTTTAGGACATCAACCCCCCGCGCCCGTAACAGGGAGAGTGCGGATGGATTATGGATAAGGGGACCAAATGTATAAACCGGGGGATGGGCGTTCTGTGATGCCTCAAGGGCTATATCCATGGCCCGTCGCACACCCATACAAAAGCCGGCAACCTTGGCCAATTGGACTTTCATCTTTAAAGGACGTTCACGGGTTCAGGGTTCAAGGGTTCAGGGTTACCTTATTGGATTGTTGATTGATGATTGTTGATTGCTCTTGTGAGCTACCTCTCGGGCCAACTGCAATGCTTCAATATCCTCAAATTTAGGGGGGGGATGACATATGCTCTCCTCGTTTTACTCTCTTGTCTTCTCCATTTAGAACTCAGAGCTTAACGGTTCTGAACCTTCGAACCCCTGAACCTCTGAACGGTTACCATTTCTACCCTGATACAACTATGGCTGAAAGGTCACCAATTCTGAGAAAAAGACAGGCTATGTTCCAGAGGAGTGCCAGCCGGTTGGCCCTTACATCTATTTCTTCCGTCATGACCATCACATGGTCAAAAAAGCTGTCCACTTGAGGCTTGAGAGACAACAGGATAACCAGGGCCTGCTCATAGTCCCGGCTTTCAAGGGAAACACCAACATTTTTTTCTACAGAAAGATATACCTCATAAAGGGCCTTTTCCTCGTCTGCTTCAAGCAGTGAAGGATTCACTGTCCCGCCTTCAAAACCCTTAAGTATGTTCATTATCCGCTTAAAGGCAGCGCTCAGAGGCTCAAGTTCCGGCCTCGAACGGACAGCCGCCAAAGCCTTTGCCCTCAGAATACAGTCCTTCACATCATCGAACTCCACCTTGGTGGCCGCCTCTACGACGTCATGGTCCATTCCCCTGGCAGTAAGATCATAGGAAAAACGCCGTTTGAAAAAAGTGATGACCTCGGTGGTAAGCTCTTTCGATACCTCTGAAAGCTGATTCTCAAGCTGATGCGAGGCCTCTGTAACCAGTGCCTTCAAGGACAAAGGCATGGATCTTTCTTCCACTATGTGGAGGATGCCGAGGGCCAGCCTCCTCAGACCATATGGATCAGCAGTACCGGAAGGCTTGAGTCCGATGGCAATAGTCCCGCAGATAGTATCCATCTTGTCCGCAATACTGAGCAGGGCACCCGAGAGACTCTCAGGAAGCTCCCCTCCTGAGCGGACCGGCATATAGTGTTCCTCTATGGCATTTGCCACCTCCTGGCTTTCACCGGATAGAAGGGCGTATTCTCTCCCGATTATGCCCTGGAGGCTTGGAAACTCCCCTACCATCTCTGTCAAAAGGTCTGCTTTGCAGAGCCAGGCTGCCCTCTCAACCACTTTTACCTTATCCTTGGCCACCTGTTTGGCCAGGTAATGAGCAAGGGCCTTTACCCTGTGAATTTTGTCAAGGACGGTCCCAAGACGCTGATGGAAAATCATCCCTGAGAGATCAGCAACAAAGGCCTCCAGAGGTCGCTTCAGATCCTCCTTAAAGAAAAATTCCGCATCACTAAGCCTCGCCCTGAGCACCCTTTCATGGCCCTCGCATACAAGCCCGGGCCTTGGTGAGCGCGTATTGTTAATAGCCACAAAGTGTGGCATAAGATCACCATTATAATCCACAACGGCGAAATATTTCTGGTGCTCCTTCATGCAGGTTATTAACACATCGCGGGGAAGAGCCAAAAAACGTTTATCAAAAGAGCCGCATACCGCAGATGGAAACTCGGTAAGATAGGTATTAATATCCACCAGTTCATCGTCGGAAAGGATATTACCGCCAACCGATGCCGTGGCATTCCGGGCATCTTTAAGGAGTCTGCTTCTCCTGACCGAGGGATCAGCCAGCACAAAGACCCCTTCAAGGGCTTTTATATAGCCCTCCGGATTTGATGGCACCCGGATCGCCTCAGGGGCCATGAACCTGTGTCCACGGCTTTCAAGGCCGGTCTCGACCCCTGCAAGGCCGAAAGGAACTATATCTTCTCCATAGAGGGCAACAAGCCAGCGAATAGGCCTTGCAAAGCGCAGATCCTCCGTACCCCACCGCATGGTCTTTGGGAATGGAATTGCGGCTATGACTAGGGGAAGGAGTTTGCTTAAAAGCTCAATCGTCTCTCTGCCGGGGACTATCCTGCGCAGCACTATGTAAAGTCCCTTTTCAGTGTCTTCCACCTGCAAGTCGTCAACACTGACCCCATGACTACGCGCAAATCCCTCTCCTGCCTTTGTAGGCTTACCGTCAGATGAAAAGGCAACTTTTGCAGGTGGGCCTGTAATAACCTCTTCTCTATCAGGTTGCCGGTCCGGCAAATTCTTGACAAAAAGGACTAAACGCCTGGGAGTCCCTATGGTTGAGACATCTTCATGTGTCAAATGCTCACGGTCCAGATATTCTCCAGCCAGCCGGGCAAGGTCATCCAATGCCCCTGAGATAAAAGCCGCCGGGATCTCTTCAGTTCCGATTTCTAAAAGAAGATTCCTGGTGTTCACGCCTTGCCCCCTCCCTCTTCAAGAGCTGTGTATCTCTCGGCAACTCCCCGTGCGAGATCACGGACACGGCCTATATATGCAGTCCTCTCCGACACACTTATGGCACTTCTGGCATCCAGGAGATTAAAGTAGTGAGAGCACTTAAGACACTGGTCATAGGCCGGAAGCACAAGCCTTTGCTCCAGCAGTCTCAATCCCTCTTTGTAGTGGAGTGAAAACAGTTGCTTCAAGGTCTCCACGTCCGCAGCCTCAAAATTATAGCGAGAGAACTCCACCTCGTCCCTATGATGTATGGCACCGTATCTCACCTGGTCATTCCATTTGAGATCATAGACATTATCTATTCCCTGAAGATACATGGCGATCCGTTCCAGGCCGTAGGTAATCTCAACGGATATTGGATTTACATCAACCCCTCCGACCTGCTGGAAATACGTAAACTGGGTAATCTCCATACCATCAAGCCAGATCTCCCAACCAAGACCCCAGGCCCCAAGGGTTGGTGACTCCCAATCATCCTCCACAAAACGTATATCATGTTCTGCCAGGTTCAGATTAAAATTTGCCAGGCTGTTAAGATACAAGTCCTGTATATTATCAGGTGAAGGCTTGAGTATTACCTGATACTGGTAATAGTGCTGCAGGCGGTTGGGATTCTCACCATAACGGCCGTCTGTAGGACGCCGCGAGGGCTGTACGTATGCAACACTCCAAGGCTCAGGCCCCAGAGATAGAAGGAAAGTGGCCGGATGAAAGGTCCCTGCCCCTACCTCCATGTCATATGGCTGGAGCAATATGCACCCCTGTTCCTGCCAGTATTTATTAAGATTTGTAATAATTTCCTGAAAAATCATTTACTTATACCATCCAGTGTCTCCCCGTCAGGGAGTAATAAATCCTCCGGCCACATGTTGTTCGTGACCCCTTGGGCAATAATACAATTTGTGCCAATTTTTGCCCCTTTAGGGACAGAGGCCCATTTCCCGATCAGGGTTATGCCGGCAGAAAGGTGCTTGGGATAAAGACGATTTGCCACATCAATATTCCCCAGTCCGATGTTGGAGTCAGGGCCGATTGTGACCTCCTTGTCAGTCACAACTTTGTTCAAAAACGCTCCGCTACCCACCCATGTATTATGCATCAGTACGGAATCAATGACCTTTGCCCCGGATTCCACCACTACTCCAGGTGAGAGAACCGACCCATTCACTATCCCACGTATCACACAGCCTTTGGTAATGGCCGAATTCTTTACTTCAGCACCGGGTAGGATCCTTGCCGGTGGGCGGTCAAATAGCAGGGCCTCATTTTCAACATTAGTGCATATGCTCCAGGTCTCGGGCTCCAAACCACTTTCCGGCCTGAGCAAGTCCATGTTGGCTTCCCAGTATGCAGGCACCGTTCCCACGTCCCGCCAGTATCCGTGGAAAGTGTAAGCAAACAACTGCCCGTCCTCCATGGCCTTGGGCAGGATATGGTGACCAAAGTCCACCTCATTAGTAGCCCTCAGTGATTTGACCAGGTATTCAGTATCAAATACATAAATCCCCATTGAGGCCAGATTTGATCTGGCCTTTTTAGGCTTTTCCTCCCAATCGACAATCCGGCTCCTTTCATCCAGGATGCCTATTCCGAATTGATCCGTCTGCTCCCGGGGAACAGTCATCATAGCCACTGTGACCTTAGCGCCTGAAACCTTGTGGTGTTTAACCATGTCCTTGTAATCCATGTAATAGACATGATCCCCTGAAAGTATTAAGACCTGTTTTGATGGTCTGGCCTCTATAAAGTCCAGATTCTGCCTTATTGCATCTGCAGTGCCCTTATACCAGTCTGAATCTTTCTCCCCTGTACGTGGGGGCAGGATCTTGACTCCCCTGGTCCTGCCAACAAAATCCCAGGAAACGCCGGTCCCTATGTGCCCCATAAGAGAAAGAGGCTTGTATTGGGTCAGCACTGCCACCTGATTAAGACCTGAATTCATAACATTTGAAAGGGCAAAGTCAATTATCCTGTAGATACCGCCAAAGGGAACAGCCGGCTTGGCCCTGTGTCGCACCAGGACATTAAGCCTGCTTCCAACTCCTCCGGCCAAAATCACGGCCAAGGTATCCCGCATATGTTCCTCCTGGAAGAAAATGCAATCGATAATTCTTAACTCTTAACTCTTCATTCTTAATTCCTACCGCCTGGGCTCGATATAGATCTCAACCCTTCGATTAAGCTGTCGGCCGTAAGGAGTGTCATTCCCGGCCTTGGGCCTGCTTTCCCCATAGCCTATAGCTGTCATCCTGTCCGGGTAGACTACCTTTGAAACAAGTAACTGTTTTACGGCCTTGGCTCTCCTCTGAGACAGATGCAGATTATACTCTTCAGGGCCTGTGCTGTCAGTATGTCCTTCAATACGGATCCTTGTATCAGGATACTGGGTAAATACCCTGGCCAGACGATCTATCTCAGAATAGGCTCCCGGTTGCACTACACTGGAATCCACATCGAAAAGAAAATCACTCTTGAGAGTTACAGACAAGATATCCCCCTGGCGTTGCACAGCCGCGGCTTCGGACGCCGCCGCGGCTTGCCGGAGGGCCTGTTCCTGTTTATCCATATAATGACCGGTTCCCGCACCGGCCAGACCACCTATTGCCGCCCCGATGGCAGCGCCCTCAAGAGTTGCCTTGGTATCATGGCCTATGGCCTGACCTACGATTGCTCCGGCTGCAGCACCTCCGCCAGCACCGTAAACCGCACCTTTCTGGGTCCGTGTCTGTGGTGCGGCACAAGCAGACAGCATCATCAAAACCAATCCACAAACAGTCCAAAAACGAATGTTCATGATTACACCTCCTGAAAAATTGAGCCTAGTATGGTTAAGAAACTACTCAAAACTAATCACGAAAACACGAAGGTGCGAAAGCACGAAACAAAAACCTAAAAGTCAAGTCGGCGCGTCCATCCGCAAACTTCTTTTTCGTGTTTTCAATTTTTCGTGCTTTCGTGATAATTCTTTTTTTGCTTCCCTAACATTAAATTCAATATCTAACCGCACATGTCGAATCTTTTCAACCATCTAGGACCCTTTCAGAAAACACGGGCTTCTTTAAAAGGGCCCCCGGACCTTAAACAGTTCCTAGCTTAACAGCCTTCTATCATTTT
>CBETWD010000077.1:0-9885 GCA_965539945.1 uncultured bacterium | reverse complement strand
AGCAGGTGTCGAGAGTTTTAAGCAAATCATGGAATCGATCAATGGGCAATAAAGAACACACACAACAACAAATCCAGCCGATCCCAAAACCGCTACGCGCTTTTCGGTCGCCGGAAATCGATTTTGGAGTTTTTACGGGAGACATTCTTCTATTTGGTGAAGCGAAATGGAAATCTTCTGTAGTCGCCGCTGGTTACCCTTAACATTAGATGGCACCCCGACCAGATCCGGGGTGATGGTGAGGATTTTCGCTTGCTGCACATCTTTGTAGATGCTGATGCGTGCCCGGTCAAACAGGAGGTATACCGCGTCGCAAGCCGATATCGCCTTGATGTCACATTGGTGGCCAACTCTTGGATGCGAGTTCCGAATGAACGATGGATTACACTCGAAGTTGTAGGGGACGAATTTGACGCGGCCGATGATTGGATTGTCGAACACGTGCAAACTGACGACATCGTGGTCACCGCTGACATTCCCCTTGCGAGTCGCTGCCTGAAGGAAGGCGCACATGCAATTGGTACAACCGGAAAGCCGTTCACGGAAACCAACATCGGCGAAGCCGTCGCAACTCGGGACCTGTTGTCAAAACTCCGTGGCGCAGGAGAGATAACGAGCGGGCCTCCGCCGCTAAAGAAGCGTGACCGATCACGTTTTCTTCAACAGCTCGACGAAGTGATTCAATCAATCCGTCGTAAGCATCCGTTCAATTCCACCTAACAAGGCAAATTCAGACGACGGCAAAAAACGGCGCGGCTTATGGGCAACGTTCGGTAGTGAAAGATACAAAAAATGAAATTCCTAAGAGTTCGCATAAAAATATATTTATATTCTGGGTGCAAAAATTCAAGGCAGGTTTGTTTGAAAAAAATATGACGGCCAGGGTTGCAATACAGAAAAGTTGAATTACTTTAGCCGCTCACCCTGCCGAACCACGGCGGGGTGTTTTTTTTGCATAATCGCACAACGTCTTAAAAAAATTCAGGAGATAAAAAAAATGACAGACATTTCAAAAATCACATTGTACAGCGGTGGCCACAAGGGGGCTGAGGCGGAATTCGGCAAACTTGCCGAGACTTGGCATATGAAAGAGGTGAATATATCATTTGAAGGGCACAATGCCGAGCGCACCCAAGGCCTCCGTTTACTGAACCGGGAAGAGCTGCAAAGGGGCGATGTCAGCATGGAAATCGTGTCCAAGCGGATGAGACGCACTTACTCCCGGACGGATAAGATCCGAAAAGTCATTCAGTCCATTTTTCACATGGTCAATAGCGGCCACCATGTCATTGCGGTCGGCTGGATACTGGCGGACAACACCGTCAAGGGAGGAACCGGCTGGGGTGTCGAGTTGGCAAAACTATTTAACCGGCCGCTGAGCGTCTATGATCAGGAACGAAAGGGGTGGTTTTTCTGGGAGGACAGCCAATGGGTTGAGAACACACCGGTGATTACCTCAGATACGTTTGCCGGCACCGGAACCCGCTACCTCTCCGATGACGGCCGGCAGGCCCTCCGCGATCTTTTCATCCGTTCCTTTGGTCCTGCGGAGCAAAACTAGTGAATGAATAGCGAATGGGCTTGCACCAAGATAACATATTGGTAACTACCGTAGTCAGGCTGAAACTGTTTAGACTGAAGGGTGAAGGGGTCAGAAGGTCAAGGTCAAGGGATCATGACCCCATTCTTGATGTGGACGACTGAAAAAAGTTCGGCACCTGGCTCGGGACTCATAAGTGGGTTTACGAAGACGGATGGCTTGATAATTTTCTGGAGTCCGTTTCCCGATGGAAAGAGGAATTTATTGATTGGACTACATTTTCACAAGTCATGGGCACGGAATTGCAGTTCTCCCAGGGAGCAGACAGGGAGTAAGATAACCTCACCTTACCTACATCCTCAACTAAGGATATAGTTTCCCCCTTCTATACGCAGGCCTATACCCTTTACTATTGCAGTAGACACCGTCTTTCTGGCTGTTGCCAGAATTCGCCCAAAGGTCTGTCTGGAAATGCCCATCCGAACAGCAGCAGCGTCCTGATCCATTCCCTCCATATCACTCATACGCAATGCCTCAAAACCTTCAACAGTCAGAATAACTTCATCAAGACCGCGCAACGGTATGCCCCTTGGCTTGAAATAGGTCACCGCAGGCTCTTGATCAACTTTTCGCCATTTAGGGGGTCTGGCCATAATTTTTTCTCCGATTCAGCTCTTTAGCACTTTTTGCAGGGCCTCGATACACCGTAAATTCTCTTCGGGAAGACCAACAGTAATCCGGATGTGGTTGGGTAGACCATATGCAGTCATTGCCCGCACAATGACTCCCTCTCTGAGCATTTTTTCATAGACCATTTTGGCATCCCTGTCGATATCTATAAGAATGAAGTTGGTCTCACTGGGCATCACCCTGCATCCTAACTCCTCAAGTTTTTCCGTGAGAAAATCCATGCCCTGCCATACTGCATCAACGGTCTTTTTAATGTGTTGATGGTCATCCAGGGCCGCAAGGGCCCCTACCTGGGCCATGGTATTGACATTAAAGGGCTGCCGGACCCGCTCCAGATATTTGGCCACATCTCTGTCCATCACTCCATAACCCGCACGAAGTCCGGCCAGACCGTAGGCCTTTGAAAAGGTCCGAAGGGCTATGACCCTCCTGTCCTGCTTCATATATTCCACGGCCTTTGGAGTCTGCTCAGTCCTAACGAACTCCATATAGGCCTCATCCAGGACTACCAGTAAATGATCCGGAAGATCTTTCAGAAATGCATCGAAGTCTTCCCGGTGAATGACCGTGCCAGTAGGATTGTTGGGATTATCCAGAAAGATCAGGCGGGTTTTCGGTGTAACTGCTTGTGATATATTCTCAAGGTCGTGACGGTACTCTGAAAGGGGAATGACTACATTGCTTCCCCCCACGGCCTGCACCATCTTGCAATATACCAGAAAGCTCGGATCACTGCTTATGGCTTCATGCCCTGGTCGAATGAAAACCCTTATCAAAAAATCTATCAACTCGTTGGATCCGTTGCCAAGCACTATCTCCTCAGAAGATACTCCCAACAACCCGGCAAGCTTTTCCTTGAGGTAGTAGCCACTACCGTCGGGATAGCGGTGCAGAGAAGATACTGCATTCCTTATGGCCTCCAGGGCCTTTGAAGACGGCCCTAATAAATTTTCATTAGAGGCAAGTTTGATAGGATTTTTTACCCCATACTCCCTTTCGAGTTCCTCAAGGGGCTTACCTGGAGGATAAGGGACAAGGCTTGTGAGATATTCCGGGACTTCAAAAGATAAGGGTTTTGATTTATTAAACATGTAATGATCCTTAATGTGAACCCATGTATTTCTGTTACCCAAACTTAACTGGTTTCCGCAGTTCTCGAATACAGCTTGTGTTCTTCCAGTCCGAGATTCGGATTAACTTCCACCCTGATTTCAACATCAAAGTTTTTTTCAAGGTTATAAAGTTCTAAGCGCTTGCGGTTAAGCAGGTATGAGACAACCTGATCTGGGGCCTCCAGCACAAGTTGCACCGATTGTTTTTCATGACTACCTGCCAGATGAGCACTGATTCTTCTTAAGTCCGCCACTGCAAGAGCCTCCACAGACATCACCATCCCCCTTCCATGACAGTAGGGACAGGAGCAATAACTGCCTAGTTGCACAGGAGAGCGGATTTTCTGGCGCACCAGTTCAAGAACACCAAACCGTGAAATCCTGGCAATTTCCGTCCTGGCACGGTCCTTTTTGAGGCACTTTCTCATGCGCTTTTCTACCTGTTGTCTGTAGGCCCTGTTACGCATATCAATAAAATCAATAACTATTATTCCTCCGAGGTCCCTGAGACGCAGTTGTCTGGCTATCTCCTCCGCAGCCTCCAAATTGGTCTTTAGTGCGGTTTCCTCAATATTTTTCCCCCTGATGTTTTTCCCGGAATTCACATCTATAGACACCAGGGCCTCGGTTGGCTCTATAACAATATGCGCTCCGGAAGGCATGCGAACATTGGGCTGATATACTTGCTCTATCAGAGACTCAATATCGAAGTGTGAAAAAATGGGGACATCCCCTTGGTATAAACGTACAGTGGCTACCTGTCGTGGGGCAATGATGCGAAGAAAGGCCTTTATATTATCATAGACCTCCTGCCGGTCCACCAAAATTTCCTCGACATCACTTGTGAGATAATCCCTTAGAAATCGTTTTACCAGATCACGGTCTCTATAAATCAGGGCCGGGGCCTGAGCGGACTGGGCCTTTTTTCTTAAGTTGCTCCAGAGTCGTGCCAAGTACCTGAGATCCTTCTGTATCTCTACTTTTGGAACGCCTTCAGCGACTGTCCGGGCAATAAGTCCCACACCTTCCGGCAACTTGCATGCCTTTAATATCTGCTTAAGCCTTTGACGTTCCTCCTCATCCTCAATTTTCCTGGACACACCTACTTGAGCAGTACCGGGCATCAGCACCAGGTACCTCGCTGGGATTGACAGATAAGTTGTTATCGCAGATCCCTTTATATGGGTCTCTTCCTTGACTATCTGTACAAAAATGTCCTGGTCCTTTTTTAAAAATTCATGGATACGTTTTTTGTTTTCAGCATATCCATAGTATTCAGGGTGTATATCAGCTAAAGGTAGATAGCCATTTCTGGGAAGACCGATATCAACAAAAGCCGCATGTAGGCTTGGCTCTATTTTTACTATTCGACCTTTATAAAGGTTACCTCTGGTCTGGGTATGGGAAAATGTCTCAATATCAAAGGCCTCAAGACGTCCATTCTCAAGAAGGCCTATCCGGCATTCCTCCGGCGCCTCCATGTTGATTACAATCTGGCATTTGCCGGGTTTGCTTGATTTTTTCCTTGGTTTCATATTAATTTTCGTATACTCCTAAACACCGGCCCTGTCACCGGGAATATAAAAAAGTTTGTTATCGAATGCCTCAGTCTTTATCAGACCGGAGCTGTACATTCGATTGAGTACCTCCTGGACAGATTCAGCTCCAATGCCCAGAACATCCTGAAGGTCTTCGATACTGAGAGGCCTTCTGAGCAAAGTATCCAATATCTCCGCCTCAATAATCGGCTGGATCCCCTTCTCCATGCTATGTCTATAATCTACTATGACCTCGGCCTTTTCACCCAGTTGTTCCTTCAATTCCTCCATTTGCCTTTTTGATAGAGGATTGGCCCAGGTCTCGACCGGAGGACGAACTACAGTATTCAGCTGAATCTTGTCAGGCTGGATAGACTTTAAAATCTCTTTAAGTCCCCTGATTTCATCTGTGCCGTGATTAATCCCCCTGGCAAAAAGGACTTCCAGCCAAATTTTTCCTTTAAACTCCTTTCGTAATTTTATTAAGCCATCTAAAATAGTCCTGAGATCTACGCACTTGGCCGGACGATTGATCCTTCTGAAAGAATCAAGCACCACGGAATCAAGAGAGGGCAATAAAATATCCGCATGACAGAGTTCCTCTCTCACTTGCGAATCAGAGAGCAAAGTGGAGTTGGTAATGACTGCGATAGGTTTATCCGTATGCCCCTTGGCAAAGACCAGAAGTTCTCCAAGGCCTGTATGGAGTGTGGGTTCTCCCGATGCAGTAAAAGTAAGCACATCAAAGGCCGTCTTTTCAGAACACAAGACTTCCTCAAGCTCAGCCCTTATATGTCCGGCAGGTATGTATTCATTCCTTTCACATGTGTATCTCTTGGTACCCCCTAATTCACAGTAGACGCAATTCAGATTGCAGGTCTTAGGAGGAAGAATATCCACCCCAAGAGACAAGCCTAAACGCCTCGAAGGTACCGGACCAAAGCAATATTTCATATTAAATTAGCCGCCTGCGGCGGGACTTTTTTTGACAGGATTTACAGGATTTACAGGATTTTTATTTATCCTGACAATCCTGTTCATCCTGTCTGAAAAATGGAAATTCCTATACTATCAAGTTACTTTATATTGAGCGAGGGCCCTGTCAAGCATGACCATTCATACTTCTTAGCTAACGGAGAGTAAACAATTACTCTCAAACGAGCATTTTCAGAAGGCTCAAACAGGAGTAAAATTCTGCATCCTAAGGCCTGCCTGATCATTCCGGATGTCTTGTCAAAAAATGAAAATTCATATACGTTTCAAGCTATTCAAATATGTCAGAAAAAAATAAAATACAACTGGCACTCCTGTGTGGAGGTCGCTCTGCTGAAAGAGATGTGTCCCTTGCAGGGGCACGAGAGGTAGAAAAGGCCCTTGATCCAGGCCGCTACGATATCACGCGTTATGATCCGGCCACGGATCTTGACCGACTTGTCAGAGACGCACCACGCCTGGATGTTGCTTTCATACTTCTTCACGGCCGGTACGGAGAAGACGGGACCATGCAGGGTCTTTTGGACCTCATCGGCTTACCTTATCAGGGTTCCGGAGTCCTGGGTAGCGCATTGGCCATGGACAAACACCTTGCCAAAGTGATTTACCAGGAGGCCGGGATACTCACTCCTCCATGGATTCACATCCTTCGCAGCGACAAAGTGGACATAAAACAAATCGTGAACCGCCTGGGTATTCCACTCATGGTTAAACCCTGCACCCAAGGATCAAGCGTGGGGATAAGGAAGGTTGCGGATGAAAACAAGCTTGGTCCTGCAATAAAAGAAGCATTTCAATGGGATAACAGGGTCCTGGTTGAATCATTCACACAGGGGCGGGAGATTACAGTAGGAATCCTGGGTCTTGAGGAGCTTTTACCACTTCCTGTGGTTGAGATCATCCCTGAACAGAACTATTCCTTCTTTGATTACGATGCAAAGTACTTACCTGGGGCCACCAAGGAGATCTGCCCGGCAGATATACCGAAGCAGGCATCTGAGAAAGCCCGGGCCATGGCCGTTGCTGCCCACAAAGCCTTGCAGCTTCGGGCCTATAGCCGTACAGATATGATCCTTGCAGACACCGGCAAAATATTCATTTTGGAAACCAACACAATTCCCGGGATGACTCCGACCAGCCTATTCCCCCAAGCCGCGGAGGCAGCGGGGATTACCTTTAGTAAACTACTTGATCAACTTGTTGATATGGCACTATCCGGAACAGTGCCTAAAGTGAACTAAAGTTTGAAGTGCCGTAAGCGTTCACAGGGCACCGCATCTGCTTTGTTGTCGGGCACTTGAAGTACAGGAAGTACGTCTGCGTACCCTCCGCCTCGCATCTGCAGCACCCTGTAAACGCTTACAGTTCGGTGGGTTAGGGCTAGGCACGCCTCTCTCTTTTGCGGAAAAGTATTCGAATAGGAGTTTGCTTCAGGCCCAGTTGCTCGCGAAACTGGTTTGCCAGAAATCGTTTATATTGAGATGGTATGACGTCAGGGTAGTTTGCAAACAGGAGGAAAGTTGGCGGTTTCGTTGCTACCTGCGTCGTATAGTAGAGTTTCAAGTGGTGTCCTCTGGAGATGGGAGGAGTTCTTTTTGCTAATGCCTTTTGCAGAACACTGTTGATGCTGCCTGTATTAATTAACGCATTAAAATCAACATAGACATCGTCTATCAAGGGTAAAATCCGGTTAACACGCTTTCCTGTGAGTGCTGAGATGTTTAGGTGGGGAGAATAAGGAATAAACCGCTTTGCCCGCTCCAGCTCCCCTGATCTTAATTTCACTAATGACTGGTCTTGCTGGATAAGGTCACATTTGTTGAACAGGGTAATACATGCCCGTCCATATCTTTCCGTGTAGCCAATCAGCCGTTTATCCTGATCTGTAATTCCTTCTGAAATATCCATTACAACAAGGACAATATCACAGGCCTTTATAACATTAATGGCCTTAATAATACTGAATTTTTCTATTTTATTACTGACCCTGGCCTTTCGCCTTATGCCTGCAGTATCGGTAAGCAGAATGTCCTTTCTGCCGGGTCGCTGAAGAAGTGTGTCTATGGCATCTCTTGTAGTACCCGGCACATCGGTAACAATCATGCGAGGCTCTCCCGCCAGTCTATTAAGTAAGGAAGATTTTCCCGTGTTTGGCCTGCCGATTAGCGCCACCTTTACCGGCTGTTCCTCATCTTGCTTGAGTTCCTGAGTTAAACCTTCGAGGTGTGCCGGATTGTCTTCTAATGGTAGGTCCATGTGCTTGAGCACATCAACTACTCTTGTCATCAGAGCGTTCATTCCCTTCCCGTGTTCAGCCGAGACTGGAATGACTTCGTTCACACCTAATTCGTAAAATTCACCCAGATCGAGTTCGCGAGAAGGATTATCCACCTTGTTTATTACTATTAAATATGGTTTCTTATATGGACGTAATGCGTCGATAATTTCCCTGTCTGCCGGAGTGAGGCCTTCTTTAGCATCCAGAATTATCAAAAGCAGATCAGATTCTTCTACTGCCTTTAGGCTTTGCTTATGGACAATGCGGGATATGCTGTCCAGGTCATGAGATCTGTCCATGCCGCCCGTATCTATAAGTTGCATTGCAAGACCATCCCATCTGAGTTCGGCATAGCGGCGGTCTCTGGTGAGCCCGGGAGTCGAATCTACCAGTGCATCTCTTGTTCGGGTAAGCCGGTTAAGAAGTGTAGATTTTCCCACGTTTGGGCGTCCTATCAGTGCAACTTTTGGTATTATTTTTTTGTTTTTGGATTTAAAATTCATATTATTGTAGTAAAGTTAGATGCGTTTTAAACGCAGTCATCAGGCAATCTCTGGAAACGACTACCGGAAGTCCCCCAAGAGGACAAGAGACGCGGCGATTTTGCAAGTGGTGCAATAAATATAGTGCAACCAGCGAAAATTTCACTGATTAATATGCCTATGTATTAAGGATGTGTGCTTGACGACAACCCAAATAGTCATCTAATCTGTAAAGAGTATTGAAAACCCCTTTTTGCTGTATTTATATAAGGTGATAGGTATGTCACAAAAACGTATTTTAGTCCTTCTTGCACCCGGCTTTGAGGAGCTTGAGGCAGTAGCTGTTATTGATATCTTAAGGAGGGCAGGGCTAGAGGTTATATCTGCAGGAACGATTTCAGGACCAATCACTTCAGCCCGCAATGTCGCGATTTTGCCTGACAAATTACTCGATGAGGTGACAGAAGAGGTCTTTGATTTGATAGTCCTGCCAGGCGGACTCAACGGCACAGAAAACCTTGCCAAGGACCAAAGAGTAGTAAAGATGCTTCAAAAACAACTGGGTTCCGGCAGGGCTATCGGGGCAATATGTGCTGCTCCGACTATTCTGGACCGATATGGCCTTGCCCAGGGGAAAACCATCACATGTCATCCAACATGTAGAGAAGCAATACAGAAAGCCCAGTTTTCAGAAGATCGGGTGGTCCGGGATGGTCTCCTTGTGACGAGTCAAGGTCCGGGTACGGCCATCGAGTTCGCTTTGAATCTCGTTGAACTGCTTATGGGAAAGGACAAGATGCTCGATGTAAATGCTGGGGTATTGGCTCGAATTGATTAGTAAAATATAGTATTTTTTAGGATGATTGTACATAAAGACCTTTATGACAAAGAAACGCAGGTCCAAAAAGACTCCGGATAAAACTTCTACCCTGGTGCCAAAGAATGAGTCTAAGGGCCTTGTTTCTCTGGGAACCCCTGAACCTCTTCAGCAATACCTTGCAGAGATCAGCCGGTACCCCTTGTTGAGCAGAGAAGAAGAGGAGACTCTCACCAAGGCCTACTATGAGACACGAGATCCAAAGCTGGCTTCCAGGATCGTGACTGCGAACTTGAGGCTGGTGGTAAAAATAGCCTTGGATTTTCAGAAATTCTGGATGCAGAATTTTTCAGATCTTGTCCAGGAGGGAAATATTGGCTTGATGCAGGCAGTAAAAAAGTTTGACCCGTATAAGGGTGTAAAATTTTCCTACTA
>CBETWD010000076.1:0-9964 GCA_965539945.1 uncultured bacterium | reverse complement strand
CCCACAGACTACGTTCAAAGTACAAGAGATCCAGTCCGGAATCTCTGCCTCCGGTTTTCATGAAATCGTAACCGTTCACGGGATTACAACGCATGTTTTACTGCAACCCACCGAACTGTAAGCGTGCTGCAGATGCAAGGCGTACGGGTACGCAGACGTACTCCCTGTACTTCAAGTGCCCGACAACAAAGCAGATGCGGTGCCATGTGAACGCTTACATGAAATCAAGAACGAGGACTCACCTTTTGCCGTGCCGCTCTACCCTTTAGACCACGTAGATAGTAAAATTTGGCCCGGTTGTGGCGGCCTTCTTTTGCCAATTCTATTTTTTCGATTCTGGGAGAGTGTATGGGGAAAATGCGCTCTACGCCAACGCCGTAAGAGACTTTTCTTACAGTAAAACTCTCAGACATGCCACTGCCCCTGCGGCTGATTACCACGCCTTCAAATATCTGTATACGTTCCTTTTCCTCTGTCTCCCGAATCTTGACATGGACACGCACCGTATCTCCGGGCCTGAAGCCCGAAATATCCGCTCGCATCTCTTCAAGTTCAAGTCTACGCAAAATTTCCATCTGTCATATCCTCCTGGAAATATTGAATGCCAAATTAATAAAGCTTTTTTACCATAATTCAACATTCAGCATTCAACATTCAACATTTTATTAATTTCTATCCCCCAAAAGCCGATCCAAGGTTATTGCAACTGCACTGCGGACCGGCAAATGATTGTATTCCCGATTACCCTCTATAGGGGAAATCACTCCATCAACACTTTCAAGCACACTGTTATCAAATCCGGAAGCAGTACCGAAAAGAAGCAAAATGCTGTCACGGCCTTGATCTTCTATTTTTTTTCTCAAACCGGACCAATCCACAGAATTCGGCCGTTTCTTGGCAGTAGTGGCATATACAAGAACGCGTCTTCCTGTCTCAAGGGTTATCTCGTTACAGACCTTTTCAATATCTCCTGCAATCCTTATAAGCCCCATGGCCTCCCGTCTATCCGGATTGATATCTCCCCCGACCCCTTCCAGCCAGTGGTCAATCAGGCGTCGTGCCAATACCTGCTGATCAGACAATGGAGTAACCAGGTAATATGCCGACAGCTCATAGGTCCGGGCCAGCCTTGCCATATCATGGATGTCCAGGTTGGTAATGGCCGAGGCTATTAACTCACCGTGCCGATTCAGGACCGGATAATGGACCAGAGCAAGGTAGATCAGTTTTCTTCCCACCCCAGACTCCTGAGGTATTTAATGTCCTTTTCATCCAATTGGGCATTGTGAAGGAGTTCCGGCCTCTGTTCATAAGTAAGGCCAAGGGATTGCTCCCTTCTCCATTTTGCAATTTTTGCATGATCTCCAGACAGTAATACCTCCGGGACCTCCCAGTCATTAAAGACCCTGGGACGGGTGTATTGAGGAAATTCCAGGAGCCCGTCACTGAAAGAATCCTTCTCTGCTGATGACTCACATCCCAAGACACCCGGAATAAGCCTGCTAATGGCCTCTATCACTACAAGGGCGGCGATTTCACCGCCGGACAGGACATAATCTCCAATAGACAACTCGATATCTGCGCAGTGCTCTCGGATTCGCTCATCCACTCCTTCGTATCGGCCACATATAAGGATAATCCGCTGGAGCTGAGCAAGCTCCCCGGCCAAAGCCTGATCAAATAACTTTCCTCTGGGGCTTAGCAAAATGACCCTGGCCTCAGGCGGCTCTTTTTTCAGGACATCAAGGGCCTTATAGATTGGTTCGGGCTTCATCACCATGCCCTCTCCACCACCGAAGGGTCTGTCATCAGTGGTCCGATGTCTGTCTGTAGTAAAATCCCTGAGGTTGACTGTCCTGACCTTCAGGATATCCGCCTCAATGGCCCGCCTTACTACCCCATCCTTTAAGGATGAATCAAAAAAATGGGGAAAGATAGTAATTATGTCAAAGAGCATTGGCCTCAACAAGGCCGGGGGGAAGATCTACCACCATGACGCCCTTTTCAAGGTCGATCCTTTTCACCATCTGTTCAACAGCAGGCACAAGGATCTCCCCTTTGTCACCTTTAACCACATAGACATCATGGGCGCCTGTTGCCAAGACATCAGATAAAATTCCCAATTCTTCCCCTTCGGCACTCACCACGGAAAGTCCCTCAATCTCGTGCCAGTAATACTCTCCCTCAGCCAGTGGCGACAGCTTGGCCCTATCCAGGAAGATCTCTTTACCCACAAAAGATCCTGCCTGTGTTCTGTCAACTACACCTTCAAGTGCCAGGATCACGCTTTGACCTTTTTTGACGCGGGCCTTAAGCACCCTTTGAGGCACTTTGTCGCCGTATTTGCCCTGAACAAAAAGGTCCTTGTAGTCTACAAAATACTCTACATCCGAGTAGGAATACACTTGCACCTCACCACGTATTCCATGGATCTTTACAATCCTGCCAAGGGCAAAAAACAAGGTATCAGTGCCCATCAACTATTCAAGTATTTCTAAGACCGACCTCTTCCGCAGTTTTGTGGATGCAGCATTAAGTATGGTCCTCATTGCTCTAGCGGTACGCCCCTGCCGGCCTATCACCTTTCCAAGGTCTTCCTTGGATACCTTAAGTTCTAAAACCGATGTCTGCTCTCCTTCGACCTCGTTTACCTGCACCGCCTCAGGATTATCTACCAGTGCCTTTGCCATGTATTCAACCAGCTCCTTCATCGTTAGCCTCCGCAGTCAATGTCATCATGTGGCGGTATTATTATGCTGAGTCGCCTACAAAACTCAAGATTTTGTTCGAGGGCAACGCAGCCATCGGGCAAAAGATGAGGTTTTGCAGGTGGCTCACTCACTGTTGAGCAGGTTCCAGTGGGTGGCTGGCTTTTTTAAGCAAGGACCTCACTGTATCTGAGGGCTTAGCGCCCAAACTCAGCCATTTGTCTACCTTGGATGAGTCAACCTTGAATTCCGCCGGGTCCTTTAGAGGATCGTAGGTGCCGAGGATTTCGAGAAATTTTCCATCTCTTGCAGCCTCAGAATTTGCCGCCACCACACGATAAAACGGCTTCTTCTTGCGTCCATGCCTGGTCAAACGAATCTTTATTGCCATATTTACCTCCGAAAATAATTCAAAAGGGCAAAAGCCCTTTAGGGAACTGTTTAAATTTTGATTTCCTCATTTTTTTGAGCATTTTGTTCATTGTTGTATAATTTTTAAGAAGGCGATTTACATCCTGGACCGCGGTGCCGCTACCATTGGCTATCCTCTTTCTCCGGCTGGCATTGATGATAGTGTAACTCCTGCGCTCCTGGGGTGTCATGGAGTTAATAATAGCCTCCACCCGTATGAGTTCTTTCTCGTCAGGGGCCAACCCCTTTAGCTGCTTCATCTTGTTTAGACCGGGGATCATGGAAATAATTTGTTCAAGACTTCCCATCTTTCTTATCTGCCGAAGCTGGTCTCTGAAGTCCTCCAGAGTGAAACTGTCCGTTTTAAGCTTGTCCTGAAGCTCCAGGGCCTTTTTCTGGTCAATGGTATCCTGAGCCTTCTCAATCAGGCCGAGAACATCCCCCATTCCGAGAATTCGGTTGGCTATTCGGTCAGGATGGAAAGGTTCTAGGGCGTCAAGTTTCTCGCCGACACCTACCAGCTTGATGGATTTCCCTGTAACTGTCTGTATTGAAAGGGCCGCACCGCCTCTGGCGTCACCCTCAAGCTTGGTGAGCACAACGCCTGTAATAGAAAGTTCCTGGTCAAATTTTTGAGCTACATTGACAGCATCCTGTCCGGTCATGGCGTCTGCCACAAGCAGAATTTCCTGAGGAGACACCACGGCATTTATTTCCCTGAGTTCCCCCATTAGGGCATCGTCTATGTGCAAACGGCCTGCAGTATCAATGATAACCGTATCGAGACGAGCAACTTCCGCTTTGGCAACTGCCTGTCTAGCTATGTCTACAGGAGACATGGCCGGCTCCGAAGGGAATACATCAATCTTTAACTGGTCCCCAAGAATCTTCAACTGCTCTATGGCCGCGGGCCTGTAAACATCAGCAGGCACAAGGTAGGGTTTGCGACCCTTTGATTTCAACCAGCGAGCGAGCTTTGCAGCAGTGGTGGTCTTACCCGAACCCTGAAGACCCACCAGAAGTATAACTGCAGGCTGGCGTCCAGCCAGATCGAGCCCCTTATTATGGCCCCCGAGTAAAGCTATAAGCTCCTCATGGACTATTTTCACAACTTGCTGGGCCGGAGTCAGGCTTTCCATCACCTCCTGCCCCACAGCCCGCTCTTTCACCCGAGCGATAAAGTCCTTTACGACCTTATAGTTTACGTCCGCCTCCAAAAGGGCCAGACGGACCTCCCTCAGGCCCTCCTGGATATTCTCCTCTGAAAGCTTTCCATAACCCTTAAGGCGTTTGAATATGGAATCCAGACGCTCACTCAGATTATCAAACATGCTCTTTTACGTTGAAAATTTTTGTAGTCCATAACTATAGTTCGTAGTTCGTGGTTCGTGGTTCGTGGTTCGCAACTCTTCACTCTGCCCCGAACCTTTATTCACCGCAGAGAGCGCAGAGAACGCAGAGAAAGATATTTTTTGGCACTGATTGCACAAATCAACGATTCAGATTTTTGGTTAATCCTTGACCCTTGCCCCCTGCCCCTTGACCCTCGTTCCTCTAAATAATTAGTAAAATCAGAGAAATTTACTTAATTCGTCTTGAGGTGTCAACCTAACGTTTTTTTCGTCCCTTAGACTTGAACACCACACTTACTGCCTCATCTGCCCTGGATATCAAGTGAAATTTCATGGTCTCCCTGACCTGGGAAGGTATTTCATCAAGATCCCCGGCATTGCGCTTGGGCAGAATAATCTCTTTTATCCCGGCCCTGTGGGCACCCAGCACCTTTTCCTTAATCCCGCCCACGGGAAGGACGAGTCCTCTTAAGGTAATTTCACCAGTCATGGCCACGTCAGGCCTGACAGACCGATCAGTAAAAAGGGATATCAGTGCCATACATATGGCCACTCCGGCAGAGGGACCGTCCTTGGGTATGGCCCCTGAAGGAACATGGACATGGATGTCCTCATCTTTGAACGTGTCGTCCGGGATACCCAGATCTGAGGCCTTGGAACGGACAAAACTCAGGGCGGTCTGGGCGGATTCCTTCATTACATCACCCAGCTTTCCTGTAAGTAATATCTTCCCGGAGCCACTCATCTTGCCGGCCTCAATAAACAGAATCTCCCCTCCTGAGGGAGTCCATGCCAGTCCTGTAGCCACACCCGGGACCTTGGTCCTTTCCGCAACCTCGGCCATAAACTTGGGCGGCCCCAAGTACTCTTGCAGGCCCTTTATCCGTATCTTAACTTTATCAGTCCGCCCTTTGGCCACTTGCTTGGCCACTCCCCGGCACACAGCGGCTATCTTCCTTTCGAGATTCCGGACCCCTGCCTCCCGTGTATAGGCGCTGATGATCTTGGACAAGGCCATTTTATTAATACTGAGATTACGCCTGGTCAGACCATGGGCCTCAATCTGTCTTGGGATCAGGTATTTCCGTGCGATCTCAAGCTTTTCCTCAAGAGTATAGCCTGAGAGCTCCAATACCTCCAACCTGTCCAGCAGGGGACTGGGTATAGTATCCAAAACATTGGCCGTAGCAATAAAAATTACCTTTGAGAGGTCAAACTCTACTCCCAGATAGTGGTCGGTAAACGTAATATTCTGTTCCGGATCCAATACCTCCAAAAGGGCCGAAGCCGGATCTCCCCTGAAGTCCATCCCTATCTTGTCAATCTCATCCAGCATCAGCACGGGATTTTTGACCCCCGCCTTTCTGATGCCCTGAACAACACGCCCCGGCATAGCCCCTACATATGTGCGGCGATGTCCGCGAACTTCCGCCTCGTCCCTCATGCCTCCCAATGCTATCCTTAAGAACTTGCGTCCCATGGAACGGGCTATTGATTTCCCAAGAGAGGTCTTGCCGGTGCCGGGAGGACCATAAAAGCACAGAATGGTTCCTTTGGCGTCGGGTTTGAGCTTTCGTACTGCCAGGTACTCTATGATACGATTCTTTACCTTTTCCAGGTCATAGTGATCCTCATTAAGGATACGTTCTGCCTGATCCAGGTCCAGGTGATCCTCTGTAAACTCATTCCAGGGAAGCTCAAGCAGCCAGTCAATATAGGTCCGGGCTACCGTATACTCAGGGGCAAAGGGATGCATCTTGGAAAGGCGGTCAAGCTCACGGGTAGCCTCTTTCATGGCGTCTTCCGGCAGACCCTTGGCCTCCAGCTTTTCCCTCAGCTCTTCGATTTCATCCGGCTTTTCTTCCTCTTCTCCAAGTTCCTTCTTTATGGCCTTAAGCTGTTCTCGCAGAAGAAATTCCTTCTGGGTCTTCTCCACCTGCCCCTTGACCTGGGACTGGATCTTGTGTCCAAGTTCGAGAATCTCAAGCTGACCTGTCAGAATACGAAGGGCCGCTTGCAGCCGTTCTTTGACATCCAAGGCTTCCAATACGGTCTGCTTATCATCAGTTGAAATATTGAGATGGCTGATCACTACATCTGCCAAGGTACCTGAATCTTCCACACCCATTATCATCGCCCCGAGCTCTCTGGGGAGATTGGGAGACAGCTCCAGCACCTTGAAAAAAATCTGCCTGATATTTACCGCAAGGGCCTGGATCTCAAGATCATGGCTGTCTATATGCTGTACCGGCTCCAACTTTGCCTTTATATACGGCTCCTCTTCTGTAATCTCCAAAAGCCGCACCCTGGTGACCCCTTGAACTATCAGCCTTGCATGGCCCTCCTCATTCTTGGACATCCGGAGTATCAGGCCCACAGTACCTACATTATGGAAACCAAGAGACTTATCATCCCCCTTTTTTTCGCTCAATACCGCTACGGTCCTGTCTGTTGCAAGGGCGTCATCAACCAGCTTTACGAGATTTGGCTGTTCCACTACCCAAGAAACAACCATATGGGGAAAGAGCACAAGTTCTTTACCGGGCAACACCGGAAGCTCACGAATTGTACTGTGTTTGGCATTCTCTTTTATGTGTGTATTTTTAGTCATAAGCAATCTTAATTATATCCTTGACGCATAATAAATGTTGAATGTTAAATTGTGAATGTTGAATTAAGGTATATGTCTTTTAAATCTTCTTCCACAATTCAACATTCAAAATTTAGAATTCAAAATTGTGTCTGAACGGCCTTTTCGTTCAGACACTAGGAATCAGGACACATCGATCTTTATTGTATCGTTCGCCTTTTTGCAAAGCATCCTTATAACGAGCAACCCATTTTCGTAATATGCTTCCATCTGCTCCGGATCCACAGTCACGGGAATGCGAATGATACGTTCGAATGGACCGTATTCAATTTCCATCTGATAAAAACGCCCTTTGCCCAAACTGACTGGTGGACATCTCCGGCCGGCCAGATGCAAGAACTGACCTTTAAAGATAAGATTTAGACTCTCCTTGTCTACTCCTGCGGTATCCGCCACAACGTAAACAGCATCAGGATCTTCATAAATATCTACGGCCGGCACCCAGCCTCCTTTGGAAAGCATAACAGGCATTGAAACCTGAAAGACATCATCTACCAAGCGTTTTACTACACTATCTTGCAACAGATCAAAGTCACGTTCCACCTTTATCTTTATGACCGGCATAGCTCCCTCCGTAGCCGTTCAAATCCCTTGGCATCTATTCTCACGCCTTTTCCATTCAGAACTCATAAATCAACAGTTTTAATCCACAGATTTCGCAGATTACACGGATTACTCTAATCATTATGAAGGATGATGCAAAATCTATAGGGTTTAATTCCCCGGAGCCTGCTGCGACAGAAAGGTGAACCCTGAACCCCTGAATCTTAAAACAATAGGTCATATACCATTGATAGGCAAGATGAAGAAAAAATTTGCTCTTGACTCAGGCACTGGTCTCATGTAATACAAAGATCTCTTTTTTTCCTCCTTGCCCTGATAGGATTTATTCAATATGCATCCTGGATCAGGGCCGGATAATATAGCCCATAGGGAGGCCATATATGAAATTGCGGCATTATGAAACATTTTATCTCCTCCATCCGGACCTCAGTGACGAGGAACGTACAACTATCTCGGAAAAACTCCAGCAAATCATAATCAGCGGGCATGGCGAAATAGTAAAGATTGATCCATGGCCCCTACAGAAACTTGCTTACAGGGTACAAAAACAGACCCAAGGCTATTATGTGCTGATAGAGTATGGTGCATCTGCCGAATCCATTTCGGAACTCACCCGCAGGTTGCGGTTGGATGAGGGCGTGATGAAATTCGTTACCACAAAGACAAGTAATGAGTTTGATGCTGAGGCGCTTGCCAAGGCTCAGGACGAGTCTGCTCCGCCTGCGGAAACGGTTGAAGAGGCGTTGGATTCCACTCAGTCCACTGAGAAAAGGGAAGAGAAATGAGACAGATGCAAAATCCAAGAAATAATCGTGGCGGGCGCCGGCGCATATATATACGCCGGAAGGTCTGTCGCTTTTGTGCCGACAAGTCCCTGGCCATAGACTATAAAGACCACCGAACCTTAAGGCATTTTATCACGGAAAGGGGAAAGATACTGCCCCGCCGCATTACCGGGACCTGTGCCAAGCATCAAAGACGCCTGACTACAGCCATCAAGCAGGCCAGAATAATGGCCTTGTTGCCATTCACTTCTGGTCATATACTTAAAGATTAGCGATTTATAACCTAAATTAAGCGATTAGCCTTTAGCGGTTAGCTATTAGTTGAATAATTACAGGATGTTTTGCTATTACAAATATTTACCCGTTGGGTGTTATTTCTAATTAATGTAATGTCTTGATTTTTCAAAGCTAAATCCTAATGGCTAACAGCTAATCGCTCAACTATAATATAAAGCAGTTGGCTTTTCCTCCAAACCTCTCAAGCAAGTGGACATTGGCTTCTGTCGTCCTTTTAGTGCCCCTTATGGTTGAGGGGATCGCACCCATGTTCCAACTTGTAGCACCAGGAATTCTTGTTGTATTGACCGAAGGGATCAGTCTTGGCCTGGCAACCTCAATCATTTTTGGGAACTTGGCCTTGGGGATTTTGCTCTGCTGGCTGACCATGAGTCCGGAGGCCTTAGTCTGGTTGATCCAGACTGCAGGGCTTGCCATAGTCCTTGTGGTTGCCAGAAAACAGGATTGGTCCGGGATCAAGACCCTTCTGGCAGGTTTTGCCTATCTTTGTGTAACGTTCATAGTTGTACTCAGTGCTGGATCAGGTCCTGATCTGCTTGACGGATATAATAAGGTTGTCCAGGCAATATCCGAGGATATGGATCAGAGTCTGGCCCTCTATAAAGAGAAATCATCCGGCATATACCAGGTAGAATTAGAAAATTGGTTCCGGCAGTTTAAAGAAATCATTATACGCTTTTTGCCGGGACTATTGGGTTCGGTCTTTCTGCTCATAAGCCTGAGTAATATATCAGTACCAAAAATATATCTTGCCAAAAGGCTCAAAAACGAGGCATTTGCGCCGGTGTTCACTCAGTGGAAACTGCCTGAACCACTTATCTGGGTAATAATAACAGCAGGTGCATCGGCCTTTTTGGGAAAAGGTATATTTAAAGCCTGCGGAGAGAATGCCCTGCTGGTACTGAGCAGTATTTATTTTTTGCAGGGACTGATGGTAGTTGCCTTTTATTTTGAAAGACTGAAGGTCCCTGCATTCATCCGCTGGATCACATATATATTGCTTTGCATCCAGTGGTATGGTCTAATACTTATTGTTATTATAGGAGTGTCTGATGTATGGTTTGATCTGAGAGCCAGGGCACCATCAGCCAGAGAATCTTGATTAACCATCAATTCCTAAATTATTTTGTAAGCGTTTACAAGGCACCGCATCTGCTTTGTTGTCGGGCACTTGAAGTACAGGAAGTACGTCTGCGT